>JAUYFQ010000023.1 GCA_030690895.1 Sulfuricellaceae bacterium | reverse complement strand
GCGAATTGCGACCGCATTCGAGGCGAGGGCGCCGCTCCTACATGAATGCCCATTCCAATGGATAATCCGGGCTTAACCGGAATGGGCCGGTCGTGATGTAAAAAACTGGGAGTGTCCGGCGCTCCCGCTACCTGAGACGCTTGTTAATGAGTACTGATAATAGTCCTTCCTGGCTCGCCGGCTTCAAGGCGGACTACGAAACAATCTTTGTCGAGGAATGGTCGCCCTATCTGGGCAGCATCCTGCTGGTAATGGTGATTATTGGCCTGATGATCAACGGCCTGTTCTGGGGCGTTTTCGGCGGCGTCAAATTCTGGGGCGACTGGTTCAACAACCTGATCGGCCTGGGGCCACTGCTCGGCGTTCCCCAGGAGCTCGACAGCTTCTTCATGCACCGCATGTCGCTGATGAACATCATGCTGGTGCTGGGTTCATTCTGCGCTGCGCTGCTGTCGCGCCAGTTTCTCCCCCGCCGGCCGCCAAAACTGGAATATCTCTGGGCCGCAATGGGCGGCTGCCTGATGGGCGCCGGTGCGGCGCTGGCCGGCGGCTGCACCACGGGCGGCTTCTTCAACCCGGTACTGCACGCCTCTCCGGCGGGCTGGGCGATGTGGGCAGGGCTGCTGGCGGGAGCCGTGATCGGCCTCAAGCTGCTGCTGTGGACGCTGGAAAACATCGAATGGGGCATGGTGGCTCCACCTGCCCTCCATGTCCCGCCAGGCGTTTTGCGCATCTATCCCTTGCTCGGGCTTGCCGTGATCATGGGCGTACTGCTCTGGGCGACCCAGTGGTATGGCTCCGGCGATGCGCAATGGGCGGCCCGCGCCGTGATCGTGCTGGCCGGATTCGCCATCGGCTTCATTATGCACCGTTCGCGCCTGTGCTTCGCGCGCGCCTTCCGCGAGCCTTTCATGACTGCCGAGGGCGACATGACCAAGGCCATCATCCTGGCGCTGACCATCGGCTTGCTCATTTCCTCGCTGCTATTCCAGAAGAAAGTCATTGATCCCTATATCGCCATTCCGCCGACGTTCTGGATCGGTTCGCTACTCGGCGGCCTGATCTTCGGCATCGGCATGATCTTCGCGGGCGGCTGCGCTTCCGGCTCGCTGTGGCGCATGGGTGAAGGACACGTCAAGCTGTGGGTGGCGATCTTCTTTTTTTCCTGGGCGGGCTCCGTCGCCAGCGCGCTGCTCAAAAAATTCAAGATCACCTCCATTGATGAGGACAATGTGGAGACTTTCGAGAAAACTGCCGTCGGTTTCCAGGCCTACCTCCCGGATATGCTGGGTGGCTGGGGCTGGACTTTCCTGATTAGCGGCACGATTCTGCTGGCCTGGTATCTGTTGGTGCGTTACAACGAGTCGACTGAAAAGTTTACCGTTCTTTGATAAAAATGAGGAGACGCAAAAATGAGCAAGAAACTGCACAATCTTGGGCTGGCCCTGGTTCTATCCCTGCCAGTCGTCCTGCCAGCCGTAATCTGGGTGGCGCCGGCACACGCAGAACAGGTCAACAAGGCAAAGGAAGGCTGGTATGGAAAACTGGTGGATATCGAGTTCGTCAAACAGAATGTCGAGATCCCCCTTAAGAAAGGCGTCATGCTGATTGACTCCCGCCCCGCAGCACGTCAGTACGACCCCGGCCACATCCCCGGCGCAGTCAACATCCCGGACAGCAAGTTCGACCAGATGGCCGGCAGCCTGCCACAGGACAAGAGCACGCTGCTGATTTTTTACTGCGGCGGCTTGGAATGCATGCTTAGCCACAACTCCGCCTTCAAGGCGGAAAAACTGGGCTACACCAATATCCGTGTTTATGCCGACGGCTCACCTGACTGGGCGGCCAAGGGCACGGGACAATCCGTCTCTGCGGCCTATATCAAGAAGCTGCTGGACGAGAAAGCCAACTTCATGCTGATAGACGCGCGGCCAAAGCGCGTGTTCGACAAGGGCGCCATCCCAGGCGCGGTGCATATTTCAGATACCGAATTTGACAAACACGTGGACAAACTGCCTGCCGACAAGGCCACCCCACTGATTTACTACTGCGGCGGCCTGGAATGCGTACTTAGCGACAAATCCGCCGAGAAAGCACGCAAGCTCGGTTACTCCGACGTCAAAACCTATGTTGAAGGGCATCCGGAATGGCTCAAGCTGTATGGTGAAGCAGCCGCTCCGGTTGCTGCTGCCAGTGGCGCTGGCTCAACAGCCAAGGCCGGAGCCAGTATCGAGGCCGGCAAGGAAAAAGGCACCATCACCGCCGCATCCTTCGAACGCACCATGAAGGAGAGCCCGGATTCCCTGTTGCTGGTGGACGTGCGTGATGCAAAGGAATTCAAGTCAGCCACCCTCAAGGGAGCGATCAACATTCCCATGGACGCACTGGAGAAAAAGCTCGAAACCCTGCCCAAGGACAAACCCATCGTCTTTCTGTGCGGCACGGGAGCCCGCTCGGGAGAAGCCTATGACACGGCAAAGCTTCTGCGCAGCGAACTGCAGGTATATTTCATTGATGCAGAGATGAAATTCAACGCAGATGGCACCTTCAGCATCAAGGAACGCGGCAAATAAGCACCGTAGCTCAGGGCATGGCGGCATGCCGTCTGCCCTGATCCAGGTGTAACAACATGCAGGTCGTTCATCTAGCACCATGCTTCGGAAGGATTCACCATGAAAACCCAGCACTCTCAATGGCCTGCCGCCTCGGCATTTGCCGGCTGGCTGGTCACATTTTGCGCCCTGACCATGACTAGCCTGGCTGGCGCCGCCAACACCTCCACCGCTGACCACAGCAAGTACAAAGAGTTGCAGCAAGCCTTCCAGTCCGGTCCGGATGTCACCAAGGCGTGCCTCTCCTGCCATACCGAAGCCGCCAAACAGGTGCACAAGACCAAGCACTGGACCTGGGAATTTCTTAACCCGGAGAACAATCAGCGCTTGGGCAAGAAGAATGTCATGAACAACTTCTGCATTTCCATTTCGCAGAATTATGCTTTCTGCACTTCGTGCCATACCGGTTATGGCTGGAAGGACAAGAACTTCGATTTCAGCTCGGAAAACAATGTCGACTGTCTGGTCTGCCACGACACCACCGGTAATTACAAGAAGTTGCCCGGCTTGGCCGGACATCCGGTTTACAAGGAAATGGAATTCCCGCCCGGCTCGGGCAAGATCGTCAAACCAGTCGATCTCACTACCACAGCCCAGAAAGTCGGCAAGACCAGCCGTGACACCTGCGGTTCCTGCCACTTCTTTGGTGGCGGCGGAGATGGCGTGAAGCACGGTGATATGGATAGTTCACTGGCCGCGCCTGACAAGGAACTCGATGTGCATATGGACGCCTCGGGCTCGGATTTCACTTGCAGCACCTGCCACAAACCCTCCAGCCACGAAGTGCCGGGCAGTCGTTACACCCCCCTCGCGCAAGACAAGGGTGGCGCCCACATACGCGGCAAGGCGGACAACAGCAACCCGGCCACCTGCCAGGCCTGCCATGGCAACCAGCCACACCCGGTCAATCTGGCAAAACTGGATGATCATGGCAAAAAGCTGAATGAACACACCAGCAAGATCGCCTGCCAGACCTGCCACATCCCTGCCATCGCCCGTGGTGGTGTGGCCACCAAACTGTCCTGGGACTGGTCAACGGCCGGCAAGATGGGGCCAGACGGCAAGCCCATGACCAGGAAAGATGACAAGGGGCATGTTACTTATGACTCCAGGAAAGGCGACTTCGTACTTGGTGAGAATGTCACGCCCGCATACGTCTGGTTCAACGGCAAGGTGAAATACACGCTGCTTGGTGACAAGGTGGACAAGAGCAAGGGCGTAACTCCAATCAACCGCATTGAGGGCAGCCCTACTGATGGCAAATCGATGATCTGGCCGATGAAGGTGATGCATGGTACGCAGCCTTTTGATCCGGTCAATAACACGCTGGTCATGCCGCACACTGCCGGCAACGACAACATCGGCTACTGGAAGAATTTCGATTGGGAAAAAGCCATTGCTGACGGTATGCAGAATATGGGCGCACCCTACTCCGGCAAGGTCGATTTCATCAAGACCGAGATGTACTGGCCTATCACCCACATGGTCGCACCCAAGGAAAAGGCGCTCGATTGCGTGTCATGCCATAACAACAAGGGCCGACTTAAAGACGTCAAGGGAATCTACATGCCCGCTCGCGGTGATAACAACAAGTTGCTGGACATGGCAGGCTGGGCGCTGGCGCTTTTGACCCTGCTCGGCGTGAGCATCCACGGTGCAGGCCGCATCTACATGAGCAACAGGAAAGGATAAGGTCATGTCTGAAAAAATCTATGTCTTCAAAGTCTTCGAGCGCTTCTGGCACTGGTCTCAGGCCTCGCTCATCATCTTCATGCTGATTACCGGCTTTGAGGTACATGGCTCATACCATCTGTTCGGCTTCGGCCTGGCCGTGAACCTGCATACCATCGCCGCCTGGTCTCTGATCGGACTGTGGGTGTTCGCCATTTTCTGGCACTTCACCACCGGCGAATGGAAGCAATACATCCCGACCCTGGACAAGGTGGTGGCCATGGTGAAGTTCTATTCCGTCGGGATCTTCGTCCATGCGCCGCATCCCTTCAAGGCCACCCAGCTCAAGAAGCATAACCCGCTACAGCGCCTGGCTTACCTCGGCGTGCTGCTGTTCATCGGGCCGCTGCTGTGGCTCTCGGGATGGCTCTATCTGTTCTTCGGCGACTGGGACGCCTGGGGCGTGGACAAGTATGTCTCTCTCGAGTGGGTGGCGTTCTTCCATACTGCGGGCGCCTTCATGATGCTGCTGTTCCTGATCGCTCACGTCTATCTGACTACCGCTGGACATACCCCAACCTCTCACATCAAGGCCATGATTACCGGATGGGAAGAAGTGGACTAGCGTTCCCTCTCTCTGGTATGCAAAGGGGTATTTTCCCCCAAGCCATGTTCAAGCCGGTAAAGCCAGGCCAGGAGTTCGGCTACAGCGGTGTAGAGTTCGGGGGGAATGTGCTGATCCAGATCGACCTGCATGAGCAGTGAAACCAGCGCGGGCGATTCATGGACGTAGACGCCCGCCTGTTTGGCGCGTTCGATAATCGCTTCCGCCAGCACACCGCGACCTTTAGCGACAACGCGTGGCGAGGATTGGCCAGCGTTGTAGGCCAGGGCGACAGCAGTGCGCCTATCGTCCACCGATTTCATTTCTGATCCGCTTCCATATCAGTCCGACGAATATTCATCTCGATCAGTTTCAGTCCGGCGCTTTCCATACTTTGTTCCAGATTTTTTCCTTCGCGGGCAAACAGCTTGGCGGTGGCTTCGTCTGGGGCATCCAGTTGCAGCCGGATACCGGATGGATGCAGTGCCAGTCTCGCGCCAATTTCGCCGAGTTGCGGCATGATCAGATGCAACTGGGTCTGCCAGCCGGTTTGCGCTTCTTCGCCGCGCTGTTCACGCGCTGAACGTTCTTCAATCGTCCAGTCCATGGCCTGTCCGGGCCAGACTTGGCCTTGCCACAGAATCTGCCGGGAATCCAGCGCCTCGATCTGCTGCCGGACAATCGGCAAGGTGTCAGGGTGTGCTGGTTGCGGCACTTTCGCAGCCAAGGGATCAGACGTGCTTGAAGCCGATGTATTGAGTGGGTTTGGGATCTGGCCTGATGGCGTTAAGGTGTCAGGGTGTGCTGGTTGCAGTGTTTTCGCAGCTAAAGGATCAGGCGTGCTTGAAGCTGATGTGTTGAGCGGGTTTTGGATCTGGCCTGGAGGCGTTTCTGTGGGTGAGGCTGCGATGTGAGCGGCGCTGGGCGAGGCCATGGCATGAGTGTTGTTAGGCGAGGCTGTAAGCTGGGTAGCGCCAGGTGCGAGTGGTCTTTGCTCGCTTGGACTGGCTTGTCCTTGTAGCACAGGTGACAGCCGCCCCTGTGGCTCGTTGAGCAATTCCGTCGTCAAGCGCTGGCCGGATACCCACTGCGCCTGGTGAGATTCGTAAAACAGGCCACTTTGAGTCACGGCGTTGCGCAGCGCCTGAGCAAACTTTGGGATATCGGCGGGCATTCCAGCGGATACCGGAGCGGATTTGGCGAGTGTGCTGACCGCTTCTCCCCTGGCATTGATATTTTTTGCTTCGCCGGGCAGGGTTTTTTCCAGCAGTCCACCCAGAAATTTTGCCGTTTCGCTCAGCGTGACCTGGGATTTTGCATTGCTGGCACCAGCCGGATTGGCAACGTTGTTCAGGTCGCTCGCAAGAATGAAGGTCAAACGAGGCTTGGGGGTGACAAATACCAGTTCCAACGTATCACCAGCCTGGGTGTTTTTCGGCAGGTTCATGTCCAGCGTCTTGTCCGCGATCAGCACCTCGAAGCGCCCATTGGGCAGGCTGGCGATGACATGAGCCGGAACCCTCTGCCCTGGCACGAGTTGCGGCAATTCAAGTTCCTGCTGGGAGATCTCCAGCAGTGGCGGCGCCGAAGTCTTGATCAGGAATTGAAGCTGACTCAGTGCATCGTTGTGGATCATGTTGATTTGGCGTTATGCATGGCTACAATCAACTCCGCCTCGGCACGCGAAATACCGCACTGGGCGGCGACTTCGGCTATGGCCACGCCCTGTTTGGCGAGTTGGATCGCCTGACTATATGGCGTCTGAGTCGTATGGAAATCGGCCTGGGGGGCGTCCTTGAGTTCCTGAATTTCAGCCTTGAGCGCCAGAACCTGCTCGCGCAGTTGTTCGATATCGTCGTCGATCCGCTCGAACTTCATCAACTCGGGTTCGACCGGTTCGGTTTTCGATGGCTTGGCGCCTCGCCCAATGCCTCGCCTGGAGCGCAGCAGCAGGAGCATTTCAGCGATATACACCGCCAGAACGACCGCGACGACGACCAACAGCTCCCGCCATGTAATAACAAATGACTCCAAGTTAGTCTCTCAATGCATTGTATTTACAATTATAACTTTTTTGACAGCTCGCTCAGGTATTGAGAAAACTCTTTGCTGAGCTCCGGGTGCTTCAAGGCGTGTTCAACCGTTGCCTTGAGATAACCCAGTTTGCTGCCACAGTCGTAACGAACCCCGTCAAACTGGTAAGCCAGAACCTGCTGCTCGGTTAGCAGTGCGGCAATGGCATCGGTCAACTGAATCTCGCCCCCTGCCCCAGCCTGGACGCGCGGCAGGTGGTGAAAAATCCTGGGAGTAAGAATATAGCGGCCGACCACGCCCAAGGTTGAGGGCGCCAGTTCGGGCGCAGGTTTCTCGACGATGTTGTTTACCTTGAACATGTTGTCGGAAAGCGGGGCTGCGTCGACGATGCCGTATTGCGAAGTTTCTTCTCGCGCCACATTCTGGACGCCGAGAACCGAGCACTGGTAATAGGCAAATTTTTCAACCATCTGTTTCATGACCGGCGGTTCGCCGTCGATCAGATCGTCCGCCAGGATAATGGCAAACGGCTCGTCGCCAATGACCGGTTTGGCGCAAAGGACGGCGTGTCCCAGACCCAGCGCTTCGACCTGGCGGATATAGATGCAATTGACGTGGTCCGGGATGACATTGCGCAAGACCTTGAGCAGTTTTTCCTTGCCGCGCGCCTGCAACTCCGCTTCCATTTCGTAAGCCTTGTCGAAATGGTCTTCAATTGAGCGCTTGGTTCGCCCGGTGATGAACACCAGATCGGTTATCCCTGCTGCAATGGCCTCCTCTACCGCATATTGAATCAGGGGCTTGTCCACGACTGGCAACATTTCCTTGGGATTGGCCTTGGTCGCGGGCAGGAATCGAGTACCCATGCCTGCAACCGGAAACACGGCTTTGGTGATTTTCTGCATGCTTATGCCTGTTCCTTAAAGTAAAACTCGCGAAGCGAGCCTGAGTCCCTCTCTCCTTCCGGGAGAGAGTTAGGAGAGAGGGAAACGGGTTTCCCGTTCAATAAATTCATTAAACCGCCCTCGTCCAGAATGGGTACACCCAAAGCCAGCGCCTTTTCATACTTGCTGCCCGCATCTGCGCCTGCGACAACATAATCCGTTTTTTTCGACACACTGCCGGATACCTTGCCTCCCTGCGCTTCTATCATTTCTTTGGCGATTTCACGGCTCAGGCTGGGTAGCGTACCAGTTAGCACCAGTGTTTTTCCAAGCAGGCCGCCTGCCTGGGGGGGGCGCCCCTCCGTCACCGGCCAGCGTATTCCAGCCTCGATCAATAGTCTCACCACTTCGCGATTATGCGGCTCGCTGAAAAATTGCAGAATACTTTCCGCCACTACCGGGCCGATGTCCGCCACCTGCTGCAAACCGTCCAGCTCGGTCTGCATGATGGCATCCAGATTGCCGAAATGCCTGGCCAGCTCTTTTGCGGTGGCTTCGCCTACATTGCGGATGCCAAGGGCAAACACAAAACGAGCCAACGTGGTTTCCTTGCTGTGTGCGATGGCCTGGACAATATTGAGGGCAGACTTTTCTGCCATACGATCCAGACTGGCCAAGGCTGACATATCCAGCCGGTAGAGATCGGCTGGATTGTGAATGATTTCCTTGTCGACCAGTTGCTCGACCAATTTGTCGCCCAGACCTTCGATATCCATGGCACGGCGACTGGCGAAATGCAAAATCGCCTGCTTGCGCTGGGCCGGGCAATACAGGCCACCGCTACAGCGGGCAACAGCTTCTTCTGCATCGCGTATGACGTGCGATCCGCAAACCGGACAGCTTGTCGGCATGATGAACGGCTGGACATGGGCTGGCCGCCGGTCGAGCACGATGTTCACCACTTCCGGAATGACATCGCCTGCCCGGCGCACGATGACGGTATCGCCGACTTGAACGTCCTTGCGCCTGACTTCGTCTTCGTTGTGCAAGGTGGCATTGGTCACCGTGACACCACCGACAAACACCGGTTTCAGGCGCGCCACCGGCGTCAAGGCGCCTGTTCGACCGACCTGGACATCGATGCCCAATACTTCGGTCAATGCTTCCTGGGCCGGAAATTTATGTGCAATTGCCCAGCGTGGGGCGCGTGAAACAAAGCCCAGGTTTTCCTGCTGGGTGAGCGCATTGACCTTGTAAACCACGCCGTCGATGTCATAGGGAAGGCTGTCGCGCTGTCTGCCGATCTCGCCGTAATAGCCAAGCAGACCCATCGCACCGTTCACAACGGCTCGCTCGGGACACAGTGGCAGGTTGACCGATTGCAGAAAATCCATTGTCCCGGAATGGGTCGAAAAGCCAGCCATCCCTTCCAGTGTGCCAACGCCGTAGGCGAAGAAGGTCAGGCGGCGACTGGCCGTGATGCGTGAATCCAGTTGGCGCAAGGAGCCCGCTGCGGCGTTGCGTGGATTGGCGAAAAGCTTTTCCTCGCGTTCGAGCCGGGTCTGGTTGAGGCGTAAAAAATCGGCTTTTTGCATCAGCACTTCGCCGCGAACCTCCAGCAGGCGCGGTGGCAGCGGCATGCGAAGTTTGAGCGGGATATTGTGTATGGTGCGCAGATTGGCCGTCACGTCCTCGCCGGTAAAACCGTCGCCTCGCGTTGCGCCGGTGACCAGAATGCCATCCTCGTAGCGGAGACTGATCGCCAGTCCGTCGAACTTGGGCTCCACGGCATATTCGATGGATTTGGTATCCAGTGCCTCACGGGCGCGGCGGTCGAAAGACAGCACCTCATCGTCTTCAAAGGCGTTATTCAGGGATAGCATGGGCGTGAGATGCTGAACCTGAGAGAAGGCAGGCAAAGGCGCAGCGCCTACGCGCTGGGTGGGTGAATCCGGGGTAAACAGTGCAGGAAACTGGATTTCCAGTTGCTGCAATTCCCTGAACAGCCGGTCATATTCAGCGTCAGGAATCTCTGGCCTGTCCAGCACGTAATAAAGATGATTGTGGTGCTCGATCTCCTGCCGCAGCACATTCACGCGCTCGGCTGCCTGAGAATCCATCAACCGAATAGCCGCTTGGTGCATGGGCTGCCTGGCGCAATCTGACGCTGCGCCATTTTGGTGTACAAATCCGCCAACTGCTGGCGGGTCTTGTTCAGCCCTGCTTCGGTCAACTCGCGCCGGTTGTCATCGACCAGCAGCGCGCCCAGCGGTATAACAAACTGGTTGGCCGACAAGATCATCTGATTGAAAGCTTGCAGGCCGCCACTGGCTTTGGGAACGTCAAACACGAAATTCACGCCATGGGTGGCCAGGCGCTTCATTTCATCTACCCCAAAAGGGATGTTTTCGAGATTGCTCAGGGAAAACAGGTCGTTGCCCTGATCGTCAATATAATGAAACTGCCCATCCGCCTGTATGCTCATGCCAGCTGCTTCAGCCAGGCCACGCAATTTGGTGCCGGGGAACGGCGCCCCCTCCTTGGAAACAAGATTCACACCGATCAACACATCCACGTCGGCGCAGAACTGGTCCAGATCGAGCGCCAGATCGAGCGCAGCCTGTTTGTCAGGTAAATCGATCACAGCGTAGAGGTTGGCTGCAACGGCCTGAGCCATGTCGCAAAACTCATCCAGCTGGGATTTCTGCAAGGCGCCACTGCGGTCGGCCAGCAAGAGGCAGGCCGCCAGATGGACAAATTTGCTACCGGGCTTGGCCATTACCGCATCCTGCCAGACTGGCTCGCCAGCTTGCTGCCCCAGCCAGCGCACCGGCTTGCCGACTGGTTTGATCTGCTCCGCCATCAACTGGAAGGCGTGCGCCGAGATCGGATCGCCCGCGCTGAGCATGGCGATAAACTCGGTCCTGGCGTCGGGGCCATCAGACTGAACTGAACTGGAATCTGTTGCTGCTAGGGGTTCAGTTGGAACATCGTCTTCCGTCAACTCGGGTTCAGGGCTTATCTCGCCCGACTCTTGCACGGCTTCGTCTTCATCCAACAGAACGGGTTCCTGGTCCTGATCCGTCGAGATGGAGGGCTCGTCAGATTCGTCGATGTCAGACTGCTGGATCGGATAATGATCGTGATCACTGTCGTCGTCCGCATCCAGCACAGGCTCCATCCGCTCGCCGCCAGAGGGCGTACTCAGCAATACATCATCGTGACGAGACTGGAAATTCTGTTCAGCCTGACGGCGAAATTTGCGTTCCTGCCAGCGATTGAAAATCACTACGGCCAGAACAACGATGCCGCCAATAGCCAACAAACCCAATTGCAGCTCATTCATAGTCGGAGACCTTTTAACGTGAAACAACGCGAAGCGTTGCCCTCGTCCCCCTCTCCTTTATGCCCAGCTTTATCGGGTACGCCGGGGGAGGGCAGGGGTGGGGGAAACGGTCATGGCGAAGTGCTGTTTTTCATGCCCTTTAGGGTACATCATTTTGGACAGCGCTTCGCCATGACAGTTAGAGTTGGCCGATTATAGCGCATTGCGGCGGCGGTTTTATGTGCTGCTGATGCGCCGCTTTAACGGCTGACATGCAGATAAATGGCAAACAGCGCAGGGTGAGCCAGTTGCAACATTTTCCGCTGGCGTAAGGTTTCCATATCCAGCGCGGGTTTCTGCTGCAATAGCGCATGTAACGCAAGGCAGGCCTGATTGGCTGGCGCTTCCGGTTGCTTGACAACAAGGGCGGGTTGATTGCGCAGTTCGCTCCGTTCCAGCAGCAGCCAGGCGGGAAAAAAGCTGATTTCCAGTTCTGGCTCTGCATCCAGATTGTCATAGCGCAGCCAAGCAGCGCGTAGCTCCTTGTCCGGGAAGGTGTCGGCATTAAGCGCGGCGGCCATTTCTCCAGGGAAGTCGTGGCACAGGGCGCACCAAGCTTGCAGCGCATCGGCCGTAAAACCGAGATTGAACAAGGCGCAGGCATGGCGCAAGCGCAGTCTCGCTGATGCCGCGAAGCTGCGATCCTCCTGACAGGCGTCGCGCACGCCTTGCCAGTCGCAGGCTTGCTCCAGCGCGTAACTGGCGTGAAGCGCCGGTGAGTTTTCCGCAAAGGGCGTGCCGCGCAAGGCTTGCGCCAGCCGTGCCCAGAATGGGGCGAGGTAATCGCGCGCATGGCCGCACAGCGTGTCGGATGCCGTTGGCGCCAGTGTTTCCACCAGAAAATTCAGTTCGGCGCGGGTATCTGCAACGGGCGCTGTCAGACGAAAACTGCTTTCGTGCAACAAGGCCAGGGCATCGAGGCGAATCGAGCCGGGGTCGGTCTCGCGCAGATGGATGATGGCCTGCTCCGCCTGTTCCCACGAGCGCGAGGCAAGGCTGTTGACGGCTTCCGTGGTCAGCACTTGGGCGCTGTTATCCATGAACAGGTCGAGTTGCAGCTTCTTGTCATCCGCCTGGAAGCGCGTGCTCAACAAGGCCTCCAGCGCATCATCCGAGGCAAACCGCAAGGTCTGTTCACCCTGATTCCCCCAGGCGTGAACAACCTGTTTATGCGCTTGCAGCCCCAACCGGGTCGCATAGTCGGCGGCTTCTGTTAACTGCGCGAGAATCCGGCTGGGGCTGCCTGCCAGCGTCTCATGCAAGAAGGGAATCGCGCCGCTGCGCCAGGCTTCATAATCGCCATGCTGCAGGCGGTTTTGCGCCAGCAGGTATTCCACCGGACGGTATTCGCCCTGCTCCAGCAGCAGACGATCCAGCACCGCATGGATGGCATTGGTTTCCTCCGGGTTCATGCCCGCAATGGCTCAAACAGCATGGAAAGATCATCGGCGCTCAGCGCCACGCTGTTTTCGCCGCGCCCTTCCAGTACGCCTGCGGCGAGTTCGCGTTTCTTGCCCTGCATGGCGACAATTTTTTCTTCCACCGTGCCTTCGGTAATCAGTTTATAAACAAAAACCGGATTTTCCTGACCGATGCGGTGGGCACGGTCGGTTGCCTGGCTTTCGACTGCCGGGTTCCACCAGGGGTCGAAGTGAATCACCGTGTCAGCCGCCGTGAGGTTCAGGCCGGTTCCGCCAGCCTTGAGGCTGATCAGGAACAGCGGGATTTCGCTATTCTGGAAGCGCTGCACTGGCGTGGCCCGGTCGCGCGTCTCGCCGGTGAGTTTGACATAGGGAATGGCGAGTTTATCCAGCTCCAGTTCGATCAGTGCCAGCATGGAGGTGAACTGGGAAAATAACAGAATGCGCCGCCCTTCTTCGATCATGTCAGGCAGCATTTCCATCAACATGCTGAGTTTGGCTGATTTCTGGACTTTCTTCGCGGCAGGCAGCTTGAGCAAGCGCGGGTCGCAGCAGGCCTGACGGAGTTTTAGCAGGGCATCGAGAATCACGATCTGGCTGCGGTTCATGCCTTTGCTGGCGATTTCCTGCTTGACCTTCTCTTGCATGGCGACGCGAATGGCTTCGTAAAGGTCGCGTTGCGCGCCTTCCAGTTCGCATGATCGGATCATCTCGGTTTTTGGCGGCAACTCGCTGGCAACTTCGGACTTGGTACGGCGCAACAGGAATGGGGCGATGCGTTTGGTCAGCAGCACGCGGCGCTCGCTGTCGGCATGTTTTTCGATCGGGGTGCGGAATAGTTGGCGGAATTTCTTTTCGTCGCCCAGCAGGCCGGGCAGAAGAAAATGAAATAGCGACCACAATTCGCCCAGATGGTTTTCCATCGGCGTGCCAGTCAGCGCCAGGCGATGGCGCGCGCTGATCTGGTGAACGACGCGGGTGGCCTGGGATTTTGGGTTCTTGATGATGTGGGCTTCGTCAAGAATGAGGTAATGAAAGTCTTGCCGGGTCAGCACCTCCTGGTCGCGCGCCAGCAGCGGATAGGTGCTGAGAACCAGATCATAATCCGCCAGGGTATCGAAATGCTGCTTGCGTTCCGCCCCCTGCAACACCAGCACGCGCAGTTCGGGCGCGAATTGCTCGGCCTCGCGCCGCCAGTTGAACATCAGGCTGGTTGGCGCAATGACCAGGCAAGGCCTATCCATGCGCCCGGAGGTTTTCTCCACCAGCAGATGTGCCAGCGTTTGCACGGTTTTGCCCAGCCCCATGTCGTCAGCCAGAATCCCCGCCAGCTCGTATTCGCGCAGAAATTGCAGCCAGTTCAAACCTTCCTGCTGATAAGGGCGCAGGGTGGCGCGCAAGCCAGATGGCAGCGCAATGGGCTCAATGCCCTGAAAATCCTTCAGCTTGCGCCCCAGTTCGCGCAGGCGCTCGCCGCCCAGCCAGCGCAGGCCGCTGGCGGCCTCGTCAAGGTCGCTCAGGCGCGCGGCCTGGGTGGCGGATAATTCCAGCATGCCACCCGTGGCGTCCTTGTCGAATAACTCCACCAGTACCGACAAAATGCCCCGGATGCGCGACACTGGCAGCGCGATCATCCGCCCGTCTGCCATGTTTCCCATGAAGACTTCATCATCGGACAGTTTTTCCAGATTTGCCGGCGTCATCTCCTCCGGGAAATTGCGGATCAAATCAATCAGAATGGGCGCCAGATTGACCGCTTGACCCTCCACCTTGATCCCCAATTCCAGGCCGAACCAGTCATGCTCGCCGCGCTCTTGCACATGAGCCGTCCACTCATCCGCTTCCGGCTCGGCAATATTGAAGCGAAAATTCTCGCCCATTTCGATGCGCCAGCCACGCTCGCGCAACTGGGGCAAATCATCCAGGCAGAAAACGATCCAGTCGCCCATTAAAACCAGAATCTGCTCGGCAACCGTTGAAATGCCGTAGTGACGGGGATTTTCCAGGATAAATCCCATGCTTTCCAGCGTCTCGATACAGCCTTGTTCCAGCCGGGTATCGCGCTGGATCTCCAGCATGACTTCGCCGCTGCGTCGGCGCGTCGCGCTTTCCTGCGGCAAACAGGGGATGCGTATGCCGTCATAATCGAAGTCCAGCCAGGCGATCTCCAGGTAAATCGGTTCCTGATGTTTACTGCGGGCGAAGCTGCTAAAACCAGGCACTTCATCCAGGAAACTTTCCAGATGCAGACAGGGAATCGGCTGGACATGCTCGATGATGCGTATTTCGGGTGTTTTCAGTAAGGGCATGGCCGTATCGACCCGTTTCTGGCGCAGGCTTTCCACGACTTTTTCAGTCAACCCGGCAGGGATGGTCGGCGCGCTGGCCAGCGCATGCGCCAAACGATCCGGGATGCCCGTCTCCAGCCTGCCGCAGACATGGGTTTCCATATCCAGATACCAGGGCGGCGAGAAGGGTAAAAACAAGGTTTCTTCTGGCAGGGAAAGTCCGATTTTCTGATTGCCTGCATCGTCCAGTCGCCATGAAAATTCAGCCTGGCGCGGCTCACCCATGCTCAATGGCGGCGAGTCGGGCGAAGCCCAGAAACAGCGCCCGGTCGCCAACATTTCTCCCAGCCAATGATCACCCTCACGACCGGAAAGCCCCCGCGAGGTCTTGCCGAGGGCTTGCAACAGACTCAGGCTGGAAACGATTTCGCGATCCCGCTGCGAATACCAGGAAGGCAACAGCGCGTGTTGAATATTCTGTGGCGGCTGCATGGCGCTGGCTTTGCCCAGACCGCCATCCTTGAGCAGGCGTGCCTGAAACAAATTGACTTCGATGGCCTGCTGCCAGGGGTGTTTTTCCAGCACATACAACAATCGCTGCAAGACCACTTCCGGAAAACTGTCGATTTTTGGATCAGCTTGCGCAGACTGTTCGAGCAAAATCAGCCAGGCATTGATTTCAGCCGGGAGGGGATTTTCAGTATTCACAGGTTGGGACTGGCGATTGGGCTGGGTCAGCGAGTTTCTGCCCCGCTGCATCGGATGGACAGTTTTGTCCTGTTTATCCATCGCAGCCAACAAGGTGGCGACGACATGCTTGCAGTTGTATTCCATCGGGCAGGAACAATCGCCAGCAATCTCGATATTTCCGCCTGCTCGCTTCTTGATTTCAATATAGACGCGATAGCCCGACCCGTGCGAGCCAGTCACCATGGATGAAACAAGGTTGCTGTTCGGCGAGGTATTCAGAGCGAGGACGCGCCCCTCAGCAAAATAGCCCTGGCCGCGTTCGAGGAAAGCAGCAGGAAAAATACGGACAAGATCGTCTGGAGTGGGAGTAAGAATCACGTTGACTGATGGCGTTAAAAAGGAAAGTAGCATGATACAGGCACGGTCAAAGCAATGCGCTGTCCTTCAGCTTTACAGCCTCTTCCAGATCGACCGCCACCACACGCGACACCCCTGATTCCTGCATGGTGACGCCGACCAGTTGCTCGGCCATTTCCATGGTGATCTTGTTGTGGCTAACGTAAATAAACTGGGTCTGAACCGACATTTTCTTGACCAGTTCGCAGAAACGTTCGGTGTTGCTGTCGTCCAGCGGCGCGTCGACTTCGTCCAGCATGCAGAAGGGGGCGGGATTGAGCTGGAACAGGGCGAACACCAGTGCCAGTGCGGTGAGTGCTTTTTCGCCGCCGGAGAGCAACTGGATCGAGCTGTTTCTCTTGCCGGGCGGTTGCGCCATCAGGGTAATACCCGCGTCCAGAATTTCGTCACCGGTCATTTCCAGGCGGGCGTTGCCGCCGCCGAATACGGAGGGGAACAATTCACCGAAATGCCGGTTGACGGTGTCGAAAGTTTCCTGCAAACGAGAGCGGGTTTCGCGGTCGATTTTTCGGATCGCCTGCTCCAGCGTTTCCATGGCTTCGGCGAGATCCTGCGATTGCGCGTCCAGGTACTGCTTGCGTTCCCGACTGCTGTTCAACTCCTCCAGCGCAGCCAGATTGACTGCGCCCAGCGCTTCGATTTCGCGCCCCAGACGGTCGATTTCGGCTTGCAGGTTAGAGGATTTGGCGCGTTGTTTTTCCAGCAAGGGCGTCAGGACGGCCAGATCAGCCCCGGCCTCGCGCAATTGTTCGTCCCATTGCTCTTCCGCCAGACGGGCTTCCTGTTCCTTGAGGCGGGCTTGTTCCAGCCGGTCGCGCAGGGGATGCAGCTTGTGTTCGCTTTGCAAGCGTTGCTGTTCCAGTTGTTGCAGCGCAAGACTGGCCTGGGCGAGCTGATCGCGCACGGCAGCCAGCCCTTTTTCACGAGCCAGGCGGAGTTCGAGCGCGTCTTGCAATGACTGATCCAGCGTTTGCTGATCCAGGCTGTTTGATTCCGATTCCAGTTCCCCGACTCGCAGGCTGAGCTCAGTCAACTGACGAGCCACGCTGGCCTGGGTGTTTTGCGATTCCTGCACCTTGTTCTGGCAGTGGCGCAAATGAAAAGATGCTTCCTGCGCGGCGCGTTCGGCGCTCTGGGCGTGCTGGCGCAACTGGTTGAGGCGGGCTTCCACATCTGTCCGCGCCGTGCTGGCATCTTGCAGATGCTCCTGAAGTTCGGCGACTTGCTCGGCTTGCTGCTCAATGTTGTATTCGTGTTCGCGCGCCTGTTCTGCTTCGATTCCCAGTTGTTCGGCCAGATCGAATATTTCAGCCTCGATTTGTTCGTGGCGCTGAGTCTGATGGAGTTGTTGCTGGGTCAGGCGCTCGACATCCAGTTGCAGGCGGTGGTGGCGCTGCTGCACGTCAGCATGCCGGGCGCGAGCCGATGTCAGTTCCGCCTGCAGGATGCGGTAGGCTGATTCGGCCTGATTGAGCGCGTTCTGTGAAGTTCTGGCTTCAGCCAGATGCAGGCTCAGAGCGGCTTCCAGCCCCTCGATCTCGCGCTGGCGCGCCAGCACGCCGTGCAGTTCGGATTGCGGCGCATGAAAATGAACGCTGGTGCGGGTAAACAGATGCCCTTCCCTGCTGACGATCACTTCACCGGGCTGCAAAGACTGGCTGGCCTGCATGGCCTCGCTGCTGTCCGCGATGGCGTAAATGCCGTGCAGCCACTCATCCAGCAAGGCATCCGGGCCGGTCACGCTTAGCCTTAAGAGGGGGAAACGGCTTTGCGACCCTGAAACTCTGGGCGCAATCGTTTCCCGATAAAGGGTCATGGGCGCGGGTGGCGCATCACCTGACAAGGCGTGCAGGTCAAACGCTTCAGGCACGCCAATGGCTTTGATCCGTTCGCCCAGCACACTTTCCAGTGCAGCTTCCCATCCCGCCTCGATTTGCAGGGATTGCCACAGGCGTGGCAGGTTCTCCAACTGGTGCTTGTCCAGCCAGTGCTTGAGTTGCTGATTTTGCTCCAGGCGGGCTTGCAGGCCCTTCAGCGCATGGAGCTGCGCCTCCAGTCGGGCGCTTTGCTGGTGTGCAGCCTGGACAGCGCGCTGATGCTGGCGGACTGCATCTTCCCGTTCGGACGATTCGTTCTGCAGGGCATCCAGCCGCTGCCGACCGGTTTCGTTCTGCTCTCCCAGCACTTCAAGTTCATCGCGTTGCTGCGCCAACAAGGCATCATCCGGCCTGGGCAAGGTGTTTTTTTCCTGCCGCAGGCGCTCGCTTCTGACCTCTATTTGTTGTGCCGTCTTGTGGGCGTGGGCCTGGTGCGTCTGTTCGACTTGCAGGGATTGTTCGGCCAGGGAAAGATCACGCTGCAAGTCGGCCAGGCGCTTTTGCGCAGTGCGGAAATCGGTTTCGCACTGCGGCAAGTTGTCCCGCGCCTGCTCGACGGACTCGTCGCTGGTCTCGACTTTGAGCTCGGCGATTTCCAGTTCTTCCTGCCAGTGGCTCAAGCTGACGCAGGCTTGCGCGCCCTGCTGCTGCAATTGTGTAGCCTGGTTTTTCCAGGCAGACAACTGGTTTTCCAGCCGGGAGCGGGTTTCTTTGTGATATTGGAGCTGTTGTTCCAGTCGGGCGACTTCGGCGTTGGCGGCATACAATTCTCCCTGTGCGGCGTGCAAGGTATCGCCCGCCTCAAGGTGAGATTCTCGTGCGTGCTCCAGCAGATTTTCCGTCTGTCGCAACAAAGCCGTCTCGGCTTCCTGCTCGTTGAGCGTTTTTTCCACCGCTTGCCGCGCTTTTTCGCGGACCGCTGCAGCATCCAGTTTTTTGACCAGCCATAGCAAATGCTGGGTCACTTGCAGCGACTCGCTCAGGCTGTGGTAACGCAGGGCCACTGCGGCCTGAACTTCCAGGCGCTGCAACTGCCGGTCGAGTTCCTGCCGGATGTCCTCTACCCGCTCCAGATTTTCGCGCGTGTCTTTCAGGCGCGACTCGGTTTCACGTCGGCGTTCCTTGTATTTGGAAATACCGGCCGCTTCTTCCAGAAAAATTCGCAGTTCTTCAGGTCGGGCGTCGATGATGCGGGAAATCATCCCCTGCTCGATGATGGCGTAAGCGCGCGGCCCCAGACCGGTTCCCAAAAACATGTCGGTGACATCGCGACGCCGGACATGCAGGTTATTGATGAAATACTGGGATTCGCCATTGCGGTGCAATACCCGCTTGACACTGATCTCGGCGTATTGCGACCACTGCCCTGCTGCTCTACCCAGCGCATTGTCGAATTTCAGTTCCACGCTGGCGCGTGAAACCGGTTTGCGCGTGGCGGCACCGTTGAAAATCACATCCTGCATGGATTCGCCGCGCAGCGCGGAAGCCCGAGATTCGCCCAACACCCAGCGCACCGCGTCGATGACATTGGATTTTCCGCAACCGTTCGGCCCGACTACGCCTACGCGCTGCCCCGGCACCGGGATGGTAGTGGGGTCAACGAAGGTCTTGAAACCGGCGAGTTTGATGTGGGTGAGGCGCAAGACTTAGGTTCTGTTGACGTTGGTTTTGGGATCGCGCTGCAGGAGAGCCATGATAGCACGGTGATAAAGGAGACTTGCCCTCCTCGCCCCATGAGCATCAAGAAGCGAATTCTATCCTGACGCAGCCAGCAAGCCCGCTACCCGTTCTGTCACCAGATCAAAGTCCTCAGCGGGAACAGGGCGGGAAAAATGGTATCCCTGTACATAGCGGCAATCCATGCCACGCAGGAGATGAACCTGCTGGATGTTCTCGACCCCCTCTGCCACTACATCCAGCCCCAGACTTCTGCCCATGGCGACCACGGCCTCAACCAGCGCCCGCTCACTGTTGTGTATGTGCATGTCCTGCACGAAAGACTTGTCCACCTTGAGGGTGTCAACAGGAAAGCGCTTCAGGTAAGACAAGGAGGAATAGCCTGTGCCGAAATCGTCCAGATAAACGCGACAGCCCATTTCATGCACGGCTTTAAGCCAGCGTTGAGCTTTTTCGATGTCACCGAGCAGCACGCCTTCGGTGATCTCCAGCGCCAGTTTGGCGGGGGAGACTCCATGCAACTGCAACACCTCAGATAGCACGGTGGGCGAAAGTCCATCAGGTATCTGGCGGGCGGACACGTTAACGGAAAGATGAAGATTCTGCCCCTGCCGTTCCCACAAGGCTAATTGCGCGCAGGCCGCGTTCAGCACCCACAGGCCAATATCGTTGATTAGACCCGTCTGCTCGGCGAGCGGAATGAAGGCGTCCGGCGGAATCAATCCACGAACCGGGTGTTGCCAGCGAACCAGCGCCTCGGCTCCTGCGAGGCGGTTGTGGCGCAGATCAACAATTGGCTGTAGATAGAGCCGAAAATCCTGGTCGCGTAGCGCCTGTCGCAGGTCATTTTCAAGATGGCGGCGCTGTTCTGCTTTCTCGGCCAGGGCGAGATCGAAGAAGATCGCCGTGTCGCCGCCAGCAGCCTTGGCCTTATCCAGCGCCAACTCAGCGTGGTAGAGCAGCGTAGAAACATCAGTGCAATCATGGGGGAAAAGCGTAATGCCTATGCTGGCATGGAGCCTGACTGCTGAGCCTTCGATAACATGGTTCTGACGCAGTGCTTGCAGGATGCGGCTGGCAACCTTGTCGGCATCCTCGCTCTGGGTGAGATTATGCAGGACGACACAGAAAATATCCGCTGACAGGCGAGCCACCATATCGTTGTTCTTGACGCAGTGTGACAGACGGCTGGTTGTCACCTTGAGCACTTCGTCGCCAGCATGTCGGCCAAGACCTTCATTGATGCCTTTGAATCCATCCAGATCCACCAGCATCAGAATGAAACCACCGCTCTGCGCAAGGGTGTACTCCCTGACCAAGGTATGCAAACGCGCTTCAAGACCCGCGCGGTTGGCCAGACTGGTAAGCGGATCGGTGACTGCCAGGCGTTTGGCAAAGGCTTCGGATTCCTTGAGCTCGGTCACGTCGTGGATTACCCCCTGCAACAGCTCGTCACCAACGGGGCTGAGAACGAGGTTCAGCCAGCGGTGGCGGTCACCATTTGGGAACAGGGACAGATCTTCGGTAACAGGGGCATTGTCGTGAATGCTTTTTGCTATCAGTTCAGTGAGATGCGCAGAATTTTCCCATGGCAACGTGTCCAGATGCAGCGTACCCTCGTGATCTGCAGTAAGGGCGATGTCCAACAGACGCGCAAAAGCCGGATTCCAGGAAGAAAGTCGGCCTTCGCTGTCGAGAATGAAAATACCTGATTCGGCATTTTCAAAAATGGCGTGATATTTCTTCTCGTCCATCTCCCTTCGCAGTCGCAGCGTTCGTTCATCCTCCAGTGACTCCACCAGATTTTTGGCTAGTGTATTGACGTCATCCACCAGGCGACCGATTTCCGTGTGAGCCAGCCCGCTGGGTGATGAAAGACGATCTCCGGCTTTTGCGTCCATGTAGTGCAGCCGGTCCGACATCGCCTTGATGGGGCGCAGGAAGAACAGCAGCATGAAGCCTATCATCACCAGTGCCAGCAGGGTGAGCTGCCCGCCCGACTGTAGCGCGCCAAACTGAATTTCCTGCCGGATTCCCTGTTCGATGAGCTCGACATGCGGAATCACCTGGATACGTCCGATCACCTGCTCTTTGTTAAAGGGAGAGCGGATTTCCCGTATCAGCCAGGATGCCTGGCTGGCCGTTACTTCAGACACTTCTGCGCGGCGTTTATGCGCCAACTGTTGTTTATCCGAGGAAATGGTTACATCCAGAACCTTGCTATTGCTGAGCAGACCCTGAGCCACCTCTTCGGCCAAGGCGCTATCCCCCACAAAGCAGGCCGCGCGCACCGTATTTTCCACTGCATCAAGGAGCTGGTTCATTTGCGTCGTCGCGGCTTCATATGCCCGTTTATGCGCAACAAAGGCAGAAATGCTCACGGCAATAAAACTTAACAGACCCGAAATAGCCACGGCCATGGCAATGGAACGGAAAAGGTAACTACTCAGGTAGGTAGTTTTCAATGAAAACAATAGGTTGCGGCGATTGATTCGTAGCGAACAATATTGGTGTTATATGTAACACATTGATTATTAAATATATTATTTTTTTGCTTGCGGTTGGAAAAGTCGTGGGAT
>JAUYFQ010000171.1 GCA_030690895.1 Sulfuricellaceae bacterium | reverse complement strand
CGCCCGGATCAGGTCGTCTTTTTCGCCAACACTGAGTCGGTCAAGGTCGGGCAGGGCTTCCATGAACCGCATTATCCACTTCAACAACCATTTCTAACACTCGGAATAAACAGGTTTTTTCTGCCTACCTGAGTAGTTACGGGCAATTTTGATTTGGTCAACTGTTCCCATGAAAGTGCCAGGCCGATGCCGCGAAACCCCATTGTCGGCAAGATGCGCGACATGTCCTCGAAGGAAATAGCCCCCTTGTCCTTGTTCAAGGCGGAGAGGAGATCGAGGATTTCCTTCTCCATCGTCGGGCGCTGGTAATAGTGGCTCAACAGGGTCGCAAGCGAAGCCGCACCACATGAATAGTCGGTATCCTGCTTCACCACCCGCTCATCGCGCAGAGCCTTCCAAGTCTTGACCGGCACCATACCGTTCAGAGTCTCTGTAGCGATCAGCGCGGCGCTGTGAGCGAAAGATGATCCAGCCAATCCAAGCGCAAACCACAGTATTTTGCTCACGGCCGCCTACCGGAAAACCGCGTCGGATAAATAGACAAGATCACGATTTTCACCGAGTAACCGGGATTCAACCCACTCAAGGCGCGGTAAAGTGCAAAAAATGTAGGATTGCTCAAATCTATCGTCGCGTTGCGGTGGCGTGTAATCTTCTCGTGAACGGCAACGTCCGGTTTTGGTGAATGAGTAAGTAACCATGCCACCCCAATTCTTGAGCAGAAAAACACGCCCTTTGGCGACATAATCAAGAAGTGCATCAAGCTCACGATCAAGCGGGAGGAATTCATCTTTAGAATAAACGCCGTCCCGCATCAGGATTTCATAACTTTCCATGCCCATCGCAATTCTAAGAAAAATCCCTTTCGAGTTAATTTTTTCATAATCTATTTTCACATGACCGACCAGAGTCACTTTCTTATGATCAATTACCGCCGCCAAAGGTTGGCGATAAAGACAGGGGCAAGACTGAATGAATTGCACATCGGAACTCAGTCCATCCGAAATGTAATCCACGAAATCGAATAGCCATCCGCCAGAGTTAAGTGTGCCACCCACATAAATAAAGTAGCCATATCTTCCATCCCTGAGTTTGTATGCGAGCACACTGCCGGGCACATGGAATTTATCAAAATCAGGGATGCGTGGATGTTCAATGATTGAGTCGTCTACCGCGACCTCGAATCCCTCCAGGTTTGCGCCACAGGCTACGGCCAATGCCTCAAACGAGGCGACTTTTTCCGCGATGGCCGCGCTGCTGACCACAACCGTATCGAGAATGATCAAGCTGCCAGGGCTGCGCGACTCTACACTGGCCTCATTTTTTTTCATGGTGGACACAAGGTTTTTGACCGACTTCTTGTCGCCATCGAAATAAAACCGCGTAATACGAGGCTGATTGGCAAGTTCCGGGCGATCATTGACGACCTGGTTGACCAACGTGGCGATCAAATTCTTGTCCATGTGCGTATTAAAGTGTGGACACGGAATCCATGCCCACACCATCCCCTATTCAAATTTGTACAACGTCAGTTAGTAGAGCCATTTGCCTACAAGCTGGTAGAGCTGGTTGCTGGTTGCTGGTTGCTATCGAGTTTATTTTGTTCCACCCGTTCGCCAACGTGCCATAGTAGCTCATTGCTGACTGTTCCAGAAGCCGTGCGGCTTCTCGTGTAGGGACTTCAGCGAACTTGACTACACTCTGAAATGACTTCGTGGCCGCATGCTCAACTACGCGACGCGTCAGGTTGTTGGTAATCCCAACGTAAACGATTCGACCGCCAACAACCAAGCCATATACCACAATCGGCGCAACCGCACCCTCCGTATCATCCATTTCATCGTCGGAAAGCACGGCCAATTGCATGAGGCTCGCGTTTTCTTCGTGGCCAAATATTTCGGCCAAGTCATTCCCTGTTGCGACGTTGTTAATCGTTACGTCGGCACGAATATCCTGGCTTGTAGCAATGGTTGCGATGGGTGTTACGTTTGAATTGCTGGTGGCATGTGCCATGGTAACGAACATAGTGGTCGCAACCAAGGTAACACTCAGCCCGCGTAGCCCGGATGCAGCGCAGCGGAATCCGGGGGGCTTTGGCCGGGGCGCCCAGCAGTGTCCAGCCTCGTAGGTCGGAAAAGCCGGCGTCTTCATGCCGGCGCCTTCCGACGAATTCCGGCGGAAGGCGCGATAAAGCCGCTTTTCCGCCCTACTTTCTGTTTTGGCCGCGAGGCGGTGGGCGGGAACCTCCAGGTGAGGTTTCCGCCACGCGCCCGGCTATTTCCGTAAAGCCTCGCGCACCCGACGCGGATGTTGCCGGCAATCCAGCACGCGCCAGATTTCGATCACTTCCCCATTGAGTTTGTAATAGAGGGCATAGGGGAAACGCCTGGACAGGGCGCGGAAATAGCCGAAGACACGCACATGGACGCCCGCGTGTAGCAACAGGGATTCGATGTCGGAAAACAGGGTGTCCAGAAAATAAGCCCCCAATCCGGCCTGCTGCATTTCATAGAAATCCCGGCCCGCCAGAAGATCGTCGTATGCGAGCGAGTGGATTTGCAGCTTCATGCCCGGCCCTGGCGCAACCTTTCCTTGGCTTCCTCCCAATCCATGAACCCCGCCTCGCCGTTCGCGACGGCCCTTTCCGCGTCGGCCAGGGCATCCGCGTGCCAGGTGGGCGATGCAACCTCATCCGGAGCGTGGGACAGTTCCTCCCAGAATTGTTCGATGAGGCGGAGTTTGTCGATGCGGGTGAGCGATTCCGTGGCGATCAACATGGTTCGGTCCTCTGGTAGGGCATCCGTAGTTTGGGCATTGTAAACGGCGGAATCACGCACGCGAGAGAGACAGGAACCCGGACATCGACACCGTGGAATGCCCGTTCGGCGCCATCGACGAAGACAAGAAGCGCTTCCCGCTGTTCAACGAATCCCGCTGCCGCCGTCACGGTATCAGCATGGCTGCCCACCCGCGATCTGAGACCGATTGACCAATTCGGCTATCGGGGTCAGCAGGATTGTTGGGTTACGCGGTAAAGCCGCTAACCCAACCTACGCCCTGGTGATGAGGTCGGCATCCGTAGCCCGAATGCAGCGTAGCGGAATCCGGAGATTTCCCCGACCAGCCCATGCGCGCCGGATGGGGTCAGCGTGTCAGCATGTAGCGCGCGAACAAGCCGGGATGCAGTTGGCGCAGCGCTTTGCGTTGTTCCAGCAAGCGCGGCTGGGTGCCCCGTTTTTCCAGGGCGAGCATGTCCAGCAGCAGGCGGGCGGCGCGCTCCGGGTTCTGGCCCTGACCGGGCTGGGTCTGGCGCAGGAGCGGGGCCAGGCCGGGTTCGACGATCAGGCACCAGGCCGGAAGCCAGGCGCCGGGGGGGATGTGGCTGTCCTGTTCGTCGCCGGTTTCGTTCTCGAAGTCTGCGTCGAAGTTGCGCAGCAGGTGTTCGAGAATGGGCTCCTTCAGGCGGCGGACGAGGGTGTCGAAACCGGCGGGGTCCAGCCAGGCCAGTTCGATGAGCAAGGGCCAAGCGTCCGCCATGCCGAATTGAGCCAGGCGGGCTTCGGCCATCCAGGCGAGCGGCAGGGGAATGCGGCGCCAGGAGGGGATGGCTTGCACGGCGGCTTCGGCTGCGGCCCATGCTCCGGCTTTCAGGTACAGAGGGGCCGCGTAGGCCGGCGGGGCGGTGGGGGTGTAGGCCAGGCCGGCGGCGGCTTCGGCCAGGATTTCCCATTCGCCGGCAATCCAGGAACGAGCCTGGGTGGGGGACATTAGCCGCTCCGCCACGGCCTGAACGATGGATTCGAGGTGGCCCTTCGCCACCAGAACCGCATCGGGGCTGGTGCAGCGGCGCGGGGGATATTCCAGGATGTGCAGCAGAGTTTCGAGAGCGGCGAGGTGCGTGTCGCCGGGATATTCCGCCGCTAGCTTCGCCAGCGCCGCTCGGCCGTCTTGTACATGCCGTTCCTGGATGGCTGCGAGGGCGTCGTTACGCAATATGACTTCACGGCCGTGAAGAAAGAGGTCGAGTTGCATCGCCTTGTTTCGTATCAATACGACGGTTTTGGCTTTACCACATCCCACGTATCTGTCCTGTTCAGCAGCAACGATCAGTCTCGCAAGACCAGATTGAATGCAGCCCCTGGCCCGTTGCTAAACGCCCAGCACAAACTTCGCCTCCAACTCCAGCAACAATTCGAACGTGTTCATCCAGCGCACATCGAACTGTTTGCATACGTTGGGAATCAGGATTTTCTTTTTGACGTTGGGGGTTGAACTGTTCGTGGGTAACCACGACTGAGCCTTGGACTCGTGCCTTGGCGATCAGCCAGGGGTCGGCTCCGCCGAGGAATTCCTCCAGCGCGCCGGGTTTCATTTCGGCAGCCAGATCCACCGCGTGAGCGGCAATTTCCGCGAAAGCAACCTGGGTCTCCTCGTCGGATACCGGCAGAAATAGCGGTTTATGGCTGGCGGCCCAGGTTTTCAGTTCATCGTTGCCACTGAGCAGTTCGTCGCCCACGCTTTCCACACTGGCGACTTCTCCGTCGGCGAACTCCAGTTCTATCCAGTCCCAGTAACCTGGGCAGACCACCATGTTGTAGTAACGGTTCTTGGCCTCGATGAAGGTGTTGGCGTCGAGCAGGTAGTTCACAGTTTGAACTCCTTCGCATACACCCCGATCTTTGCCGGTTGCACACCCAGCAGGCGCCCCGCATCGCGCAGCAGCATTCTTCCGCTCAATGCCTCGGAAAGGATGGCCAAGGAAAAGCGTTGGCCATTTTTTGCCTTGGCCGTTCGGTAGCTGCTACCCCCCGATTTTTTTCCGCGCCGGTAGGCCTCCAGTTCCTGCAAATAGAAGTCCCGGTGGGTCTGTGCATCGATGAAACCCAGGTCGAGCGCACGGCGCGCGATGACCAGTTTGCTGACGTGGTAGATACCGGGCAGTCGCGCGACATTCGCGCGCCAATCAAGCGCGCCGTCCCAGAGATCGAGGAAAGAATGCTCGGGAACCAGAAATTCGCCGGCAACCGCATTGCAGAACTGTTCTTCGCGGCGGGAGGTGGTGGTCGATTGATTGGATATGCCGCTACTGCCGATCCATAGATGGGCCAGTTCATGCACGAAGGTAAACAGGCGGGCACTGGGTGCATCGGCACTGTTGATGAATACGACGGGTGCCCACTTATCGGCGACGGCGAAGCCGCGAAATTCGGCGACATCCAGTTTGCGATGGGTGTTGTTTCCCACCATCCCGCTGCGCATAACCAGGATGCCGGCGTTGTCAGCGGCGGCGATCAGGCTGCGTTGATAGTCTTCCCAACTGCCATGCCGGGTGCCTTCTCCGATTTTGAGCACTCGAACCATGTCGGCGACGACGCTTCGGACAGGCGACTGGAGACTATGGGAACCGACGAACGCCAAGGGCGCATGCCCGGACTCTTTGAGATATTCGATATACCAGGCCTGTTTCTGAAGCACGGCACGCACCGTATCCAGCAGGTCAACGCTGGGCTCAGAAACCGCTTCTCCGCCGACTGTGCGCAAATCGGGTAAGGGCAGCTTTTCTTGTGGTGGTTTTGGCAGAAACAGAAAGCCGAAAGGCACATGGGCCGTGGCGGCCAGGTGTTGTGCCTGGCGGAAGGTGGGGAATGCTTCGCCCACTTCCCAGGCCATGACTTGCTCAGGCTTTGCGTGTACTCCCTTTGCCAGTTGCTCGATAGTCAGCCTGGCGCGCTCGCGGGCCCAGAGCAGTACATCGGCGTTGATTCTGGCTGGTGCGGTCATGGTGGCGGCAGGATAAACCAGAGAGATGCTGAAACGCAGCCATGACCGCACGATTTTTCGGCGCCATCGACGAAGACGCAAAGCGCTTCCCGCTGTTCAACGAATCGTGCTGCCGCCGTTGCGGCACCTGCATGGGCGCCTGCCCGGTGCGGGTGATCTCGTTCGAGAACTACTCGGTCAACACCGTCGGCAGCCAGATCAAGGCCGTCGACGTGCCGGATGAGTTCTCCGAGAAGCCGCGCATTTTGA
>JAUYFQ010000153.1 GCA_030690895.1 Sulfuricellaceae bacterium | reverse complement strand
TTGAATCTGACTCTGCCTAATTCCATTCAACGCCATCTTCAGGAGATGGCCGACCTGGAAGGCGTGCCCGTCAATCAGTTCGTCATGAGTGCGGTGGTGGAGAAAATCTCTGCGCTGACCGCCGAGGCGTATCTTCGAACGCGCGCCAGCCGCGCAGATCCCCTCGCGTTTCGGGCGATTCTGGACAAGGTGCCCCAGCGCCCGCCGGTGGCCGGCGACGAATGATCGGCTTTGCCTGCCGGTGTTCGACCAAGTTCCTCGGATAGCCCCATGAGCACCGATCCACTGTTCTGCTCGCTCTCGTCGTAGCGCACCGCTGACTTGATTCGGTCCGCCGACGTCTATCGCTATATGAACTTCGACCAGATCACGGAGTTCAAGGAAGTCGCGGATACGGTGACGGTGTAAGCGATATCGTAAATCGGCGTGTCACCAGCGCCGACTTTTCAGAACGCGGCCCCGTTCACATGGCGGGGTCGTTTGTTTTTTGCGAACCATGAACTTAGCTCAATCGAAGGTTTGGAGGTTTGGATGCCCCCTGTCGCATCAACGTATTTCACAGTTGCACATAGAACACCCTTGTCTCAGTCCGCTCATCCATCAAGTAGTCGATCCCTCCCGTCAGGAAGAAACGGTGCGACGTCTCGCAGCCGTCTTCCGAGACAGTCGTGATGTCCACCTCCCGGTCATGGAAGCTCCGTGCGCTACCCTTCAGGGGAGCCACAGTGACATCATGATTCTCGATGCCGATCGAGGTGATGAGGGAATCCACATGCCGCTCGACATCCAGGTAGAACTCCACGTCCCCGTCCTTGTCCCGGCATTCTTTGCAATGCACCGCCACGTGCTCTATGGTGCCTGCAATTGTCTTTAACTCGGCGAGGAACCGCTGGAGCTTGCCGCGGTTTGGCTTTGTCCCACAGTAAGGGTCGCGCAGGATCAGGTCTTTGATGTAGGCACCTACCACCGGCGCAAAGATGGCTTTCAGGTCACGGGCTGCGCCGGAATGCAGTTCCCACAGGCTCATGCGCTCGCCTTCGCTGAGCGCATCTTTGGCGCACGGGACGGCTGTCTCGATCAGCGTGTTCAAGGCCTGACCGAGTTCGGTGTCCACGATTCCCGTGTCTGCCGGCGCCGCAATCAGGTTTTCCAGCAAAGGCTGAACCGCGAAATGCTGGCGAATGGCGGGTAAACCGATATTCGTCCCTACAAAGACCCGGGGAAGCTGGCTCCAATCCAGCCCGTCCGCATCCGCTATCTGGTAGAGGCGCAAGCGCCCATCCTGCGCATACGGATTCAAATGGCGATACACAGTAAGTGGAATCTGCGCCTTGGGTTTTTCGTCGAGTTTGTTGGCCAAATGAAGATGCACCGTCTTGCCCGCTTGCAGCCATTTCAGAAGCAGGTTGAGGCTGTCTTCGGAGTAACCACTGGTTTCCACCAGGTTGCGGGCGACCAGGTGAATCTGGTCGTGATTGACCAGCCTCTCACTCAGGCCGGTGAGACTGGGAGCGGCCCAACGCACATAGCTTCCCGGCCCGGATTGCACCTTGCTGGGATCGAGCAGGGAATCCACCCATTCCAGCGCGAGCAATCGTTCGAAACTGTCCCAGTAGCGCTGATTGCCATAGTCGCACAAGCATGAGCGGCAACCGGAGTCGCATTGAACGGGACAATCGAGTCGTTCCCGTGCATGGCGGAGCAGCGCGTCAAAGGAAAACCCCGCCTCTCCAATCCGGGCGCAGTAACCGGCACCACCCGGCACCGCATCGTAGAGAACAACTTCCAGCGTGTTTCCGACGGCACCATAAAGCCGATAGGTGGCGCGCACCTCGCCAGGCTGTAGTTGCAACAGGTCGATTACCGCCAGGCGCAGGCCTTCCGAGATCGTGCGTGCCATCCGTTCATGGAAACGACGCGGCGTGACTTCGCCCTCTTTGGGATTGGGCAAGGGTTGCAGGAAGCGGAACAAGTGAACATCGGTATCAAAGCGGTGGACGAAATCGAGGCCCAAGCGGGACAGTTGTTCGTTCTTGCAACGCAGCCCTGTCATGGGGTCGTCATGCGGTAGCAGCAAGCCGTTGCCGGCATTCGCTGGCCTTCTCCCTCTTGGCGGTCTGGCGTTTTCAACAGGCTTGATCGGGCCTGCAAAGTTGCACAACTTGCAACGGTAATAGCCCTCGCTATACACCCCGCGATTGGCAATGAACATGGTTCCGCGTAGCCCATCGGCTTCACGCTCGTGTGCGTTCAGCAAGGCGTGACGCAGGAAGGGAAGGTCGGTCTCGTCGAAGGCATCGTCACGGGGCGATGCGATGAGCCGTGCTTCATCGGCTGTTTTCACTCTGCGTCGGCTGCTGCCGGGGTCGCGCCCCTTGCGCTCGGCATAGCTGGTGACGAACCCACGCGGCTCGATGAACATACGCTTGCGTCGGCCGTCGATCGACCCGCAATTGGAGCAAGCAGGGGGCAATTCCTCCTTGGTCTCGGCAATGTCCACATGGAAGCATTCCGGACAGGCGACATACCAGCGTTCCGGCATGAATGCCTTGGGGTAGTAGGCCAGTCCGCGGCTGGTCCATATCCGGCCATTGGCCACCACCTCGGCTCCTGGCGCGTACTCGCTGATGCCCTGGCTGGCATCGCGCGAGAGAGCGACATCCGTTGCACCCCATCCCTGCCCCTGCTGCTGGCGTTCCTGGGTCACTTCCAGGCTGAGCGAATGCACCGGGAAACTGTAGGTGGGGATCAAGCCACGGCTGGAGAGCTGGTTCACCAGGAACTGGCCCATATAGTCTTCTCGCATGCGTTGCCAATAGAGCGCCCTAGCATGGTTTTGAAGCTGCGCAAATTCCTGCTCTTTTTGGAAATACTTTCCCCAACGCTCTTTCACCTCTTCGGCGAACTCTCTGAGACTGGCCAGGAAACGTTGCGTCAAACCCTCACCACTTGCCCCGATATGCCACAAAGATTCCGGCAACCGCAGGCGCAACGCTTCCGCCTCTCGGGCCGCCTGTTTGCCAGCATCGCTTTCGATCCAGTGCATGAGCGCATCGGTGAAAGCGCGTAGTTCATCTTGGCCGAAAACTTCGCCGAACAGATGTTTCAGGGAAGGCGCGTTTATGTCCTGTTCGAGGATTTTCTGCCGCAGGTAATGCGCCAGCAGCACCGATTGCTGGTGACGCCAGAACAGTTCCGGATTGTCCAGGTGGATGAATGGCGTGCCGGGCTGAGACCCCAGATAGCGACTGAAATCGCGGAACACTGACTGGTCATAGTTTGTGTTGCGGGCCGAGGTGACGCAGAACGGCGCCGCCTGGGCGCGGCGGCCGGCGCGGCCGGTACGTTGCTGGTAATTGGCGATACCCGGCGGCACATTGAGGTTGATCACCGCCTCAAGGTCGCCCAGGTCCACACCCATTTCCATGGTTGTCGTGCAGGAGAGCACATTGATTCGCCCCTCCGCAAAGGCTTTCTCGATCGACTCGCGCAGATCCGTGGACAGAGAGGCGGTGTGCTCGCGCGCCCTCACCGTGACGTGATTGTCTTCCTCATACGAAGCGAGGTAGTGATTGCGCTGGCGCATCGTCTCTCTTTCTTCCACGCCAATTTCTTCCATCTCGCCGTGGCAACGGAATGCCGAGCATTTCCCCTTCAGCACATGCATCTGGCGTAAGCCACAACTCTTGCAGACGAACAGAGGACGGGTGTCTCCATTCGCTATCCGCATGGCTTCACCATCCAGAGCGAAGCCTGGGTTGTGACGGACAAGCAAAGAGACGGGAGGCCTGACCAGCACCTCCCAGAACTGGCGCAGGAACTCAAAGACCTGCTCTCGCTCCAGCCCCAGTTGCTCGATCAGATACCAAGTGCGCCGGTTATGGCGCTTTTGGTTATGCGGCGGCAACCACTTGAATTTGACTGCGTCATCACCGCCTTGAATGTCGAAGCTGCGATGCTGGTTGTAGTCGCCCCAGGTAAATTCATCCCGAAGATCTACGCCATAGAACTTGGCGAGAGCTTTTTCCCGACGGATGTTTTCCAGCAGGAAGTGGATCAAGGCCTCGACACTGGCTTCGTCCTTGGGCAGTTCTGCTGGCCAGAAACCAAGCACTTTCTGGCGCAAGGTACGAAGACGGCCGGGTTCATAGGTGACATGTGCCACACCCAAGGACTCCAGCGAGTTACGCCTACCCGCTGGGGTGCAGAACTCGGCGCCGATGGACCCCAGCAACAAATTTGTTACGTCTTGACGATCACTGCGTATCTCTCCGTTGGCATCCAGCAGAACGGCTTGGCGACCATTCCGCTGCCACTGCTGAAAAACCTGGTCGGCCAATTGGTGGGCATCCAGAGGCTGCTCACGCTCCTTCAGCACTTGGCGGATGGCACTGCGCAAGGCCAGGTCGGCCGCCGTTCTCTCGAAATACGGGGCGAAGAAGGCCGCATCCTGGCGGTTGTCGGAAAACGAAAGCAAGCTGCGCCCCTGTGCTGGACGAGGATCACTGTGGTCAATCTCGCTGCCCGGCAGTGCTTCGAGTACCCGTTGCGTCACCACGCTGGCAAGGGCTTCGTTGCCCGGATGCATGCGGGTGACAATCTCTGCGTCCGCACCCGAAGCGCTACCGCCGCAGGCGGGGCACTTGCGCACGTACCACGCTTTCTCTTCTTCATCCTTGTCGGTCTGGATGGCATAGAGGGCTATGGCGCCTTCACCGGCAGCCAACTCGCCGGTAAGCGGGTCAAGCCCGTAACGCGTGTATTGGTCAGGTACGGCCTCGTCGGCTTCATCCTCCTCGTCATCCACGCGGTCGGTGGGTTTTCCGAGCCAGAACACGCGCCGCTCCGCCTTGGCATCGGCCTGGTCCGGGCGCCGATGATGCAGTCGCCCTCCTTCCTCGAATCCCTCCATGTACGGTTGCCCGCACTTGCGGCAGACCATGAGCGGATAGAAATAGCCGTGCTGACGATCATGATGGTGGCGAGCAATCTTGATGTCCTGCCAGCCCTCACCTTCACTATCAGGCCGGACGGCGATGCCTTCGATGCCGTTAACCGCGATGTGATAGCGCCCGGGTAACAATGGAAAACTCTCATCATCGGCACGCGCCAACATGCCCATGCGAATCACGGCGCTTAGCGCCTGATAGCGCTCGTCATCACTCAACGACTCGGCCGGGGAATCGAACACACGCTGCGACAACTCACGGAAGTCTTTGACCCCGGCCTGATCGAGCACTGTGGCCACACGGCGAATTTCCCGGTTCGACGAAAAGCGCTGCTCAAGGAAGGGCCCAAGCGGCAGGCCGCTAGCACCAGCAAGATCCTGACGGGACAGAGCATGCATCTCAAGAAAGTCATTCCAGTTATCTGTAAGGCGGCCCTGTTCATGCAGGCGCGCCACCTCCTCCAGCACCTTGCCGAGCCTAATCCACGCGCTACCCGAGAGGGAAAACTCGTCCGTTATGGGTTGCTGCAAACGCTGGTGCACGATGCGATTGCCGCGCACCACTTCATGTACCTCCTCGGCGAAAAGACTACCGGCGAAAATTTTGAGTGCCTCTTCAATCTTGAGCTTCTCGTCATCATCTCTTCCCTCGGCCAAGCTCGCGCTGGTGCCGAAGACCTGTAGCGGCGTTTCGATACCCAAGCGGGTTTTCAGCTTGCGCAGCAGGAAAGCCACTTCCGTCGCCTGCGCTCCGCGATAGGTGTGGATCTCGTCCAGCACGATGGTATGCAAAGCATTGGCGGAAAACAGCCGTGCGTTGCGCGGCAACAGGAGCAGATGCTCCAGCATGGCGTAGTTGGTGATCAGTACTTTGGGCGGATCGTTCAGCATCTCCTCGCGGGTGAGGCGCCAGTTGGCCGGAATATGGTCCGGGTCACCCAGGTCGTGCATCAGCTTCTGGTTGTTGAACAGACGGTTCTCTTCTTCGCTTCGTTTGGTTTTTGCCTTCACTTGGCCGGTATAGCGCCCAAACGTGATGCCGTGGTCTTTCAGATAGCGGCCGAACAGCGGCGCGATACGGTAGTAAAGCTGGTCGTTCGCCAGCGCGTTCATGGGATAGATCAGCAGCGCCCGCACCCCTGGCTTTTCCGGCTCAGGATCGGAAAGCAAGGCATGGGCGATCGGGTACAGGAAGGTCTCTGTCTTGCCGCTGCCCGTACCCGTGGCCACCAGCAGGCTTTTGCCATCCCGCACGGTAAACTCCAAGGCACGCTGCTGATGCAGGTGCAGACGACGCGTGGCGGTCGGCAAGCCGGCAAGGGCATCGTGCAGGAAACCTCCCTGTCCCTGCGTCAGTTCTGCGAGCGTCATGCCTTTTTCGAAGTCCGACAGGGCTTCCACATAGGGGCCCTCAACCAAGTGCTGTTTGGACAACTCGGCCCGAAAACGCTCGGCCAATAGAGGGTAACGCCGGCTGATTGGCAGGGTGGTAGCGATATAGCGTTCCAGTACGGCCTTCAGTTCTTCAACCAAGGCGATGGGGTTGGCTTCACTCATGGTTTTCTCCCTGTGCTGCTTTCAGCACCAGTTCCCACAACAGCAGGTAGTAAGCGAACAAGGCGTCACCGATCTGGAGCAGGAAGGCCAGCGGCCGGTCCAGTGGAATACCGGCTTGGTTGAGTTGATCCAGATAAGTCTTCAGTGCCCCCGGAACACGGGCTTCCCGACGGCAGGCAAGTGCCAGGCCTGCCAGAACGTGGGCAATGTGATTGAGGTTTTCACGCTGCTGAAGTAAGTGGTCTTCAACGAGCGCATCGGCGTTCGACGGCCAGGCGTTGATGTGCGGTGATTTCCCGCGCCAAGCCTGCGGAACACCCGCCCCTTCCAAAGTCGGCATCGCCCGATGGGCATACTGCGCCAACCCGATGCCCTGGCCGCGCCAGATGTCATTGCCCAGCAACGTCTGCTCATAGGCGGTTTCCAGCGCGCGCCAGGCATGGCGGTAATGCAATGGCCCCAGATAGGTTCCCGGCCCTGGTAGCGCATCGTCGTCCCCCAATTGATAGATGTATTCCACCTCCGGCACGGCGTGCATGGCCTCGACATACCGCTTCGGATCCACCCCTTGCGGGCTTTCGCCCCGCGCAGAGATGGCGGGGAAGTTGACGCAAGCCGCCGCAGCGGAAAAGTGCAACAGGTCAGGAAAAACTGCCGGCCAGTGGGCAGCCATTTCGCCCATCGCCCGCAACGCACGCGCGATGGAGCGTGGCTTCTCGTTCACCCGCCTGTATTTTTCGGCCGCCAGGGCAAACAAGCCAGGCAATGCGGCGGCGATGGATAGTTGCGGCAGCCAGCTTGGCGAGGAATCCTCGGGAGGACGCATGGCAGCCATATCCACCAGGGCAGGAAGCGCTTCAGCCTCCTTCCCCCGCCAGCGTTTGGCCAGCGCCTTCCAGGCTTCCCCCAGCCAGGCAATGCCATTCCAGGCTTCCTGCGCATAACAAATCTGCAACGCGATATGTATCCGTTTCAGGAGATCACAGGCTTGCCGGTCTTCAAGGGCACCAAGCTGTTCCAGCCATACCCTAGAGGAAAGAGCATGCCCGCCTTCCGCCCACAACAAACCGGCGGCAAACACATCCTGCCGGCTGTTCTGTAGGTGGCCCCAAATGCCCTTGATCTGGGCGTCCAGATTGAACAACCATGCGCCGGCTGGCCAGTAATCCAGGTTGACGTAAACCTCAGCGGCATAGCCACCCTGGTTTCCATCCAGCATCATCAACCGGGCCTGGCCGAAGCGGGTGCTGCTCCATTCACTGGCGTTGGCTTGCAGGGTGAAGAGGTCATCATCATTGGACAGCAACGCCAGCGCACGCACCGCGATGGCATCCATAGGCTCGGACACATGCAGGCGGATCACGAACTGCCCGCCCTGTGTCTGGGAGGCAAAGCCGCTGACTTCATGTGGCTGTGTCAGCAGCAGCAAATCCAGCGATATGCCGGTGACCTCGTTCTGATAGACCAGCGTATGCGACTGAGGAGTCAGGCGACTCGCCAGAAACGCGGCGGACAGCAGCCTGGTGGAATGGCGCGAGAAATCCACCAGCTGCGACCATTCGCCCAAACGCAGGGTGCCAAGGTCGCTGGCGATCACCACGATCTGTTTGGCGGAGGTGAGCGACACGGTTTCCGTGCTGCCCAACGCACGCCGGGCGCGACTGCACACGCCGCCATCGGCAACGGTCTCCACTTCTACGAATACGCCCGGCACATTCCAGGTCAGGCTTTGCTGGCGTGTATCACTCAACGCGAATACCAAGCGAACGCCACGCGCGGCGGCATCCTTCACTACCAAGTCATTGCCATCGCGTTCCAGGTTCTCGCCGAATTCGAGTTTCAGGTTTTCCGGCCAATCAGCGCAGCGGAAACGCAGGCCCCGGCTGATCTCACGCAACCCCAGCCAGAACAGCGTGGCCGTGCGCAGCAGAATCCGCGCTTCACCGGAACGCCGCAGTTCCACCACCAGACGCATGAGTCCGGGCTTCCAGCCCGCCTTCGCGGCCAGGTCAGACACACTGATCATCCCTTTGCCATCGGCATCCAGTTCGAGCGGAACCACCTGCGGCGCACCGCGTTCACCGGGGACCAACTTCAACTCATAACTGGCCCCCTTGCCCAGCCAGTCGGTGGGCAACTCCACATCCAGATTGACCACGCCATACTGAAACTCCACCCCTTCCTTGCTGGTATGAGCATCACCCAGCCAGCGGATCAGGGGAATGCACTCCGCACGCACTTCTAGGCGAGCCGGGCCGTTGCTGAAAACACGGGTTTCGCCGGGGCCGAGCGACAGCGGGAATGAAACCAGTCGCGGTTCGTCGGAAATCGTTTCTGTTTCCACCCCGCCAGGCGTGAAACGGGCTAGCACCGTATAGCCACCAGGCGGCAGCGTCAGCGGCTCATTCTGCGCAAGCTGGCCACGCCCGAACAGTCGTCCTGTGTCCGAGAAGAACAGCAAACGATTGAGCTTCTCGTCTTCCCACAGCGTCACTTGCATTTTCTGGCCGTTGGATAGCCCGCTCACCTTCAACTCACCGGGCAGCACTTGACTGATTGGGATGAAGTTGTCCTCCGCACCTGTGTTGTCATACAACCGCACGGTGCCATCAACTTCCAATGACCATTTCTGCCCTTCGCCGCTAGGGAAAAACACTCCGAGACACCCGTCATGGAGCACGACACGGGGCAACGCAGCACGGCGAAATGTCGATGGGCCACTGCCTTGGAAAGCTGCCGCCATCGCCTTTTCGAGCACGTTGTTGGCATCTACGGATTGGCCACCGGCCTCATGCACACGCAAGAAACCCCGTGTGTAGTAGCCCTGACGATCCAGCGCTAAAGCCTTGCGCGCAGTCTGGCTGAACGGCAGTTCCAGACGTGCATCCAGCCCAGCCTGCCAACTGACGATTCCCTCCGGATCGTCTTCTTCAGGAAGGCCCACCTTATTCGCGAAGGCCAACATTCTGGCCGCCAGCGCATCCATGAAAGGCAGCGGGACTCCGGCTTGGCGCAAATACTCATTCGCCATGAAATGCGAGCCGGAAGTACGTGGCGAGGGTTCCAGCCCCAATAACAGCAAGCTCCGGCGGAATGCTTGCCAAAGCGGTTCGCGCTCGGTCTGAGTTGGTTCCTGACGCATACCCAGGGCCTTCTGGACGTGCGGATAAAGCGAGAAATACCCTCCTTGCCCCATTCCGTGCATGACATGCCAAGCCAGATTGACCGCGAATAAAGCGGGATAAGATTCGAAGCGGCTCACGTAACCGCTTACGGTTGGATTCGCGGCAATCGCCTTAACCATCGCCTCGAGCATTTCCTTCGTAAATGCCTCCCCAAGCAAGCCCAGGAAAGGCGTATCGCTTTCCTGTATCGCCTTCCGCACCACCTTCTCTGACTGGGTAAGCCAGAGCCATTGACGGAGACCCTCAGAGTCTTGGACAGCCATTGCACCCTCCTTGCAATGGAGCATCGTCACCATTGACGACAACCATTTCGCGTAGCGCCAATACAGAATTCTGGTCGAATGTGAGCTTCAACTTTGGTGACAACGTCGTAAGAACATAGTCGAAAGGGCCATCCACAGTTTGTTGCTTCTCGTTCGCCACGGCCATGCTCACCCCCTGAACCAGCTGACGTGATGGCGATCCGCCACCCATATTGTTTTCGTATCGCTGGCCGCGAAGGGCCGACCGCCCACTACAACGCTGTCAGTCTAGTAGTTCGTTCCATCAATAGTATTACATTAAAGCCTATAATGGTTATGATCCTTGTACAACTCTTGACGGGAGTGATCATGACCAGAAAGACGAAGCGAGCGGCACTGGTGTTGACGAAGGAGCAACGAATAATGCTT
>JAUYFQ010000149.1 GCA_030690895.1 Sulfuricellaceae bacterium | reverse complement strand
CCAGTCGCGGCAAACGAAATCCCCGTGGCGTGAAACGAAAAATGAGCAAATTCAATCTCCGAAAACGAGGCGATCCGATCAATACGCCTTGCGAGCCAATGCCTCGAATTTTATCTATCTAAACAGTATTGGCGCTAACCCACCTACTTCAGTAGGTGGTAGTTCAGTGTTCATTGCCTGCTGCCTCCAGCATTGCCTTTCCTTTCGTCGGCACCAGCGGCTTGTACCCAGTCATCCACGGCGGAAATCTTGAACTTCCACAGCCGCCCAATTCTGTGCGCCGGGAGGCCTTTACTGTCGATCCACCGATAAATCGAGTCCCGCGTCACCCCGAGATGCTCGGCGATCTGCTCGACTGAAACCCATGGCTCACTCATGGCGGAACTCCGGCAGCAGTGGTTGGTTGAGTCGCATAAAGTCGCAAGCAGTGGCAAAGGCTGTAATTTATCAGGTCTGGCATGCGCAGACTATCTTTTGATGCGAAATGAATCGCTGAATCGCTTGGCTTGCCTGTCGAACTATGGTGGACCCCATTTCGTGTATTTCGTGTGCTTCGTGGTTTGTCGGTTTATGGAGGCGCCATGGAGGCTGCGTGATAAGCCGCCACCCAGCCCGCCAGTTCCTGCGCCGGCATGGGCTTTGCGAGGTAATACCCCTGGGCGGTGTCACAGCCGTTTTCATGCAGCCAGTCGAGGTCGCTGGCTGTTTCGACACCCTCTGCCACCACACTTAGCCCCAGCGCGTGACAGAGCACGATCGTGGAGCGCGCAATAGCAGCATTTTTGGGCGAGTCGGCAACTGAAGTGATAAACGTCTGATCAATTTTAAGTTCGTGTACAGGCAATGTTTTCAGGTAGGCCAGCGATGCCTGTCCCACGCCATAATCATCAATCGAAAGTTTGATGCCCAGGGCCGCCAGTTCCTCCAGGTGTTTGAGAGCCAGTGCCGGGTCATCCATCAGCGCACTCTCGGTGATTTCGAGACAGAATTCATGCGGCGGTATCTGATGGCTTTCGATTAGCTGCCTGACATGCTCGACCAGACCGGAATTCAGCAAATCGAGGGCGGAAAGATTGCTTGAAGGCGTGATGAAAAGCCCCTCTTTGCGCCACTGCGCCGTCTGCGCCGCCACATTTTCCAGCAGCCAGGGTGTGATCTCGCTGATAAAGCCGGTTTGCTCGGCAAAGGGGATGAACCGGAAGGGCGGAATCAGGCCGCGTTCCGGGTGCTGCCAGCGTATCAGTGCTTCGGCCGCATCAATTTTTCCGCTGCGCAGATTCAGTTTAGGCTGGTAGTAAACCCGGAACTCCTGCCGGGCCAGCGCGTCGCGCATTTCACCGATCAGGGACAGCTTTTCATGCAGCGGTTCCTCGCCAATGCCGTCGGCAAATACAAAGCTTTTATGCAAACGCTTGGCCTCGGACAAGGCGACTTCGGCTCGACGCAGCAGGGTGGCGGCATCCTGGCCATCCGCCGGGTACAAGGCAATGCCAAGACTGCCGCCGACATCGATGCGTTGCCCATCCAGCGTGATGGTGTCGCGCAATTTTTCCAGCACAGCTTCAGCAAATTTGACTGCTTCGGCCTGGTCCGCTCCCAGCAACAAAAATGCAAATTCATCGGCCCACAGACGCGCCACCAGGTCCGTTTCTGATAACAGTTGCCCAAGCCGGGAGCCGATTTCACTCAGCAGGCGATCCCCCACTGAATGGCTCAGTGCATTGTTGATCAGGGTAAAGCGGTCAAGGTTGAGTACCGCAACCGCACCGTGTTTTCCCTCCCCCTGCTGATCAAATGTCGTGATGAGTCGGGTACGGTTGGGCAGGCCCGTCAATGGGTCCTCAAAAGCCAGTTTTAGAATTTGTTGTTCACGGCTTGCCACCCGTTCCCGCATGTGGTCGAAATTCACCGCCAGCCGGCCAATCTCGTCCGGGGGCAGGCTGGGTACGGGCATTGCGTAATCTCCAGCCTCGATACGGTTGGCGGCAGCGGCAAGCTGGTCGATGGGACGCACGATTCTGCGTGCCAGCATCACGCTGCCAATGACGAACAGCGCAAGCCCGGACAGCATGATGACCAGAAGCGTGTTTTGCAGCGAGCGATAGGGTGCCGAAACTTCTTTCACCGAGCGTTGAAGTACCGCTGATGCCTCCTGCCCGAGCGAAAGTGCAATCGTCCGGTAGTGCTCGTCGTCGATGGTCAGCATGTGCATATCATCCTCGGGCGCACCTGTCAGTGCAGTCGCGAGGGCGGCGCGCTGCGGCGCCGTCAGCGATGACGCAAGTACCGCCGTGCGGGTTCCATTCCGCCAGATGATGCTGACGGAGAGGTTGGTCATCGCGGCAAGGTCGCCCGCCCAGCGGTCATCGACGAGAAAACCCATGGCTACCCAGGCAATCAGCCTGGGAGCAAGGATGGGCACCAGCACGACCTGATATACCTTGCCATCCTTCATGGTCCGGATGCCTGAGCTTTTTCCGCTGGCCTCGGCTTCGGCCAACAGGTCGGGGAAGGGGAAGGGACGCGGCTCGGTACTCTTCCGCTGGGTATCGGCAACCAGTTGACCATCGGTACTGACGACCATCATGACCTGAGCCCCGATTCTCAGGCCGTGGTTGCTGATGACTGACTGGATGGTGGGGCGATCCTGGGTGGCGATGGCTTCCCGGAAGGCAAAATCGGCCGACAACACAGTAGCGGCAGTTTCCAGTTGACGCTGGTTATGTTCGATCAGCCGGGTGAAGACGTGCGAGCCGGCAGCGAGCTCGCGACTCATCTCGGCGGCGACAATCTGCTCGTTGCTGCGTGTCACCAGCACCAGAATCAGCGCCATGACCAGCGTCAGCAATCCAACGAAAACGATGACAATGCGGCGTTGCAGCGAGTGGGCGAGCATGGTCAATACGAGTTTGATTCGAACATCGGCCTGGATTTGGCGATCCGTGGCGTTACCTCAATCACCAAGTCCAGCTTGTCTGATGTCGCCCCAATCTCGATTTCGCGTTGTGGCACGTCCTTTTTCTGGAGCGGGTGCCATACCTTCAGGTTGTACCGGCCTGGCGGGACTTTGCCTATCGTGGCGCGACCGCTGGCTACTGTTTTTGCGAAATAGGGCGTATTCACCACCAGAACATACGCCTCCATCCAGTCATGGATATTGCAACCCAGCGCGACTTCTCCCGCTTGATCAAAAATCTGGGGTTTGGCTGGTTGTCCGGCATACAGCTTGAGCTCGAATGTCTTGGCTTTCGAGAAGGAATACACATGATGCTTGACCGAGTCGCGGTTGGGGAAATCAATTGCTGCGCCAGTCTGGACGATGGTGACAAAAGGCATGAATTCGCGCCCCTGCTGCTCGATGGTTGCAGCAGCAGGGCGTTCTGGCACGACGCCAGAAACAGGTTCAAGGACTAGGGCAGCATCCTCGATAGCCTTGCCTGCCGAGTTGGCGACCCGCGCCTCAAGGCTCCCGGCATTTACCTGACTGCTGAGCAGAAACAGGGCTGCCGCCCATTTTGTGCAAATATGGGTCACGGAGCAATCTCCAGACTGGGTGATATCTGCCAGATTTCCGTTGTCAGGACGCCATCACGATAAGTCAAGGCATGCCAGACCTTGACCGGCGTCTTGCCGCCATAAATGGCCGCTCCCTCGATCGTCGCGCCATTGGGGTTGGCATAGGGCTCAAGTTTGCCGAATTTGGCCGTGCGCGGCTGGCCTTCGTTGGCAGCGATAAATTTTTGCCATACCAGGCGAATCGCCGCTTCACCCTGATAACGCCCATCCAGCGGGCCGCCCACCCAGTCCAGATAGGCGTCTGGCGCATAATCACGCATCAGTGCATCGAGATTTCCGGCGGCAACCGCTTCAAGGTGCGCTCGCGCCCTGGCTTCATCAAGCGGACCGGCTGTGGCTGGCAAGCTGATGGCAAACAGTAGAAAAAGAAGGGTGATAAACGGGCGAATCATGAAGTTCTCCTTGATACAAGACGAGTCCCGGGAGGGGGTAATATACTAAATTCGTCGGTGATGGATTCTACTATCACGCCGCTCCCATGTGCAATTTGCATAAGCGTACTGACGTGCCGCACGCGGTAAATACGCGGAACAGCACGCTGACGCGATTATTTTGCGACTTTGTAAGTGCATGCGGTAGGGCTGCTCGCATACGGCGGAACATCATCTCACTGGCGTCTACTCTCAAGCGCCAGTCTCAATTGGCAGCGGACTTACGTGCCAGATATCCTTGCAGTATTCGGCAATGCTGCGGTCTGACGAGAACTTGCCCATGCGTGCGGTGTTGAGAATGGACATGCGCGTCCATTTTTCTGTATCGCGATAGGCCGCGCTGACGGCATCCTGGCAGGCGATGTAGTCCGTGTAGTCGGCCAGCAGCAGGTAGGGGTCGCTCAACAGCAGGTTGTCCACCAGTGGCCGGAATACCTCGGGGTCGCCGTGTGAAAAGTGTCCGGACCCGATCAGGTCGAGCACCCCGCGCAACTCGGCATTGCTAGTAACTACTCAGGTCAATTGGCATGTTTAATGCTTTTTAGTTTTGCATGGACGAACTTCCCGATCTTGACCGACTCAGCCATAGCGACAAAGACGATCTGATTCGTGCGCTGTTTGCGCAAGTCCAATTTCTTACAGCGCA
>JAUYFQ010000144.1 GCA_030690895.1 Sulfuricellaceae bacterium | reverse complement strand
CCCCCCGTAGGGCTTCCAGGCCCACCTTGGCCTTGAACTCGGGCACATGCACCTTCCGCTTCTTCGCTTCGCTCATCACTTTTCGTTCCTTATGCCATCACGCAGCTTAATCTGGTGTCTTGAAAACGGGGTCCACAATACTTTGACCCTGGCTTTCCAGGGCCACACGCCACAGCCCCGCTTCGCCTGACCAACAGATCAACTACGGCTACCTGAGTAGTTACAATCGCAGAAGCAAAACAGAGAGCCATTGGGACGCAGGACGCGACGCCACTCCTTGGCGTATTCGGCCATCCAATCCAGATAGTGCTGATCTTCCGCAAAGGCGGTATCACCATAGATGTTCTGCTTCTTGGTGGCGTGATAAGGCGGGTCCGTCAAAATCAGCGAGACAGAATGAGCGGGTAGCGACCGTAATAGCGCAAGCGAATCGCCCTCGGCCACAAGTGCATCCTCTGCGGTGAATCTCAGGCTTGTGCGAAGCGACGTTTTGATTGCATCAAAGTCCTGTTGTCTTGATGTCATGGTGCTTTTGTCTCCTCAGTATTCACTAGGGAACCTTCAGTTTGCTCAAGCAGCGGCCAGCGAGATACGAGGTAGGCCTGCACCGCCTCTCGAACAACCCATGCGAGCGAAACTCGCTGTTGCTGAGCAATGCGTCCAAGCTCCGCGTACTGGTCTTCGGGGAAACTGACCGAAGCCCGAACGGTGCTTTCCGCCGGAGAAGTAAAAGATGGAACGCGTCGGTTTGCCATGAGGGAAGTGGTGTTGTGGCGTAATCTTATTAGATCACCATGTTACACCACCTTGGTGAAGAAAGGGAAACTCGTATTTCTATTCAACCCGCCACCGGCCACAAGCCGATTTCCGGCAGTGCCGCGCCCAGACCTTCCAGGCTGTAGGCGGCGCGGCAGAGATAGGCGAACTCGCGCCAAGGCGACAAGGTCTTGTTACGCGCCAGCCGGCGCGCCTTGTACAAAGCCTTGTCGGCAAAACCCTTGCCACCATGAGCCAACTTGTCACGCGCGAATGCCCTCGCCTTGGCGAACAGTTCCACCTCGGCTACCTCCCGCGCCGCGCTGTAGATGCCATCCATGCCGGCGCCAGCCTGGGAGGCATCCACCAGCAACAGCACCGCTTCCGCCTTATCCTCGCGCCACTCCACCGCCTGATCGGCGGTGATGGTGCGGGCGTTTTCATCCGCCGTCTGGCCAACCACGGCGACCCGCCAGCCTGGCACCAAGAAGCGTTGGTCTGCCGCCAGTTCCCGTGCCACCTCGCCGGGTAGGCAACGGATGAATGCCATGCTGCCAGGCAAGGCAGGCCCCAGCAGTTCTTTCAAGGCGAGCGCCAGGATGGGGGCCGCGTTTTCGTTCAGGGGCATGTCAAGAAACTCCGAGGGTGGTGCGGGCGTGCCGCAACAGGGCATCCGCCTGGGCGATGCATTCGGCAAGCAGCGCCTCGCTGACGCCGTCGCCGGTGTAGTCGTTGAGATTGCGTTGCTTGCGGAGCGCGTCGAGAACGATGACGGTGGCGCTGTCCAGCGCCAAAGTCAGCGGCAGCGCCTGGATGGCGGTCTGGTGATGGCCCGGTTCGCTGGTGGAAGTGCGGAAACCCTTGGCCCAGAGCGCGGCCATCGCGCATTGCAGGATGGCCTTGTAGGCGGCATCAAAACGGTTTTCCGCGCTGATCGTAGTCACCTTGGCGTCGGCCAGATTGCGCGCGGCCGCCGCCAGCAATTTCAGAATGGCGGCGCGCCCGGCCTCATGCCGTTGCAACCGCCGCTCAGTTGCCAATGCGCGCCAACAAGTTTTCCAAGGTCATGCTCATCTCCCATCAGAAACAGTTTTTCGTTGTGCAACACCTCGGCAAGGAAGGTATCGCCCGCGCTCGCTTTTTCCCGAAACTCGGCGGGCGACAGCACCACCGGGTTGATCTCCCGGCCGATGCGTGCCTGGGCTTCATGCAGCGCGCGAACTACTTCGGCGAAACCGATCTCACCCACCAGCAACACATCCACATCGCTACGCGGCCCTTCTTCCCCGCGCGCCACGGAGCCGAACACCAGCGCCAGCGCGATGCGCCCACCCAAGCCGGCCAAGGCTTCTCTCAACACATCCGCAAGTCCCGCCGTCTTGCGCAAAATCCCGGCCAGTTCTGGAAAGATGGGGCACTGCCGATTGGCGCCATAGCGCACCTGATTGCCGACCTCCTCGCGAACAAGCACCCCGGCCTGTGCGAGTCGCGCCAATTCCTTGTGCAGCGTGCCGGCGGAGGTGCCGGTTAGCCGGGCGATTTCACGAACGTGGTAGCGCTGTTCCGGATGCAATAGCAGGAGGGCGAGCACCTTCTGGCGGTAATCGCCGAAAAGAAGTGAGGCGAGCATGTTCGTAGCCGTTTTCAATACGATTGAAGCCGATAATGCTACAACAAGCCATGCCCGGCAGGGCCAGCGTCGTGCGACAGCGATATTTATCGCCAACAGGGTGTCATCGCGTAACAAGGCCGGCGATTCCTCGTCATTGGCTGGATGAGCCGCAAACGTGGGATTGCTCGGCGCCGTCATGCAGTGCTGTATTTGAGGCAGAGGCTGGAGCGATAGAATCCCCCACGAAACGCACAAGCAAGGGGATTGAGAATGCCGGTCGTGTTTCGCTGGAAGGGCTGCAAGTTCTTCTTTTTCTCAAACGAAGGCGATCCGCGCGAACCCTTGCATATTCACGTCCGCTGTCATGGTGCGCGCGCCAAATTCTGGCTCGACCCTGTGGCAGTGGCGGAAAACATCGGCTTTGCCGCGCACGAACTCAACGACCTGGCCCGCGTGGTCAGTGGCAACCAAGACCAGATCCAAAGGGCATGGCATGAACACTTCGGCGACTGAACTCAGCTTCGACAGCAACATGATGTGGGTCACCCTCGCGGATGGCCGCAAACTCGGCGTGCCCCTGGCCTATTTCCCCCGTCTGCTGTCCGCCACTCCCGAACAACGCCAGCACTACGAGTTCTCCGGCAATGGCACCGGCATCCACTGGGACGAACTGGACGAGGACATCAGCGTGCAGGGGCTGCTCATGGGGGTGGGGGATCGCACGCGAGGGAATCGCTTGGCGGCGTAGGTGGCTTGACCAAGCCGCAGGGGCTGTTGGGATTTGCCGGATTTCTCCATCCTCGCCGTCTGTAGTGTCACGGCTTGGTAAACTCGCCACCCTTTTCCGATCATCGCAACCATGAACCTGAGCGATAGCAGCCAGCAGCCAGCAGCCAGCAGCCAAAAATGATCGCGACCCGGTAGAGAAGTTCCGCGCGGTCGTCGCCGATATTCGCGACGAATATCTCTCCGCCGCGCAAACCTACCCCTGGATTATTGGTTACTCGGGTGGCAAGGACAGCACCCTTGTCGCTCACGCCATTTTCACGGCACTGCTGTCGATCGAGCCGTCCCGGCGCACGCGCCCGGTGCATCTGGTCTCGAACGACACCCTGGTGGAAAGCCCACTGGTTATGGCGCATCTCAAGCGAAGCCAGGACGCCATCGCGCTGGCGTCGGCGAACCTTGGCTTGCCCGTCACCGTCGCCAGCACTCACCCTGACATCGAGCAATCCTTCTGGGTCAACCTCATCGGGCGCGGCTATCCCACCCCCAACCAGACCATGCGCTGGTGTACCGACCGGCTGAAGATCCAGCCCACCAGCCGTTACATCCTGGATTTCGTCTCTCGCTGCGGCGCAGCCATCGTGGTATTGGGCGTGCGACTAGATGAAAGCCAATCCCGACGCAGCGCCATCAACAGGCGGGTGAATCTGGCCGACACCAATCTCACCCCACACTCGGAGCTTCCCGGAGCCTTCGTTTACCGCCCGATTACAGAACTGACCACCGATGAGGTTTGGGAAATTCTGGCCTGCCACACCCCACCCTGGGGCGGCTCACACGGCGCGTTGATTCAGCTTTACCGCGATGCCGAGGGTGGCGAGTGCCCCATTGTGCTGTCCAAGGCCGAGGCTCCCGGCTGCGGTACCAACTCCAGCCGCTTCGGTTGCTGGACATGCACGGTCGTGGAAAAGGACCGCAGCCTGCAAGGCTTTGTGGACAGTGGGCAGATCGGCTACCTGCCGCTCATCGCCTTCCGTGACTGGCTCAAGAGCATCCGCAACGACACCGCGCTTCGACAAGTGGCGCGACGTAACGGCCGGGTCAGTTTCAACGCCGAGGGGCGGCACATTCCGGGGCCATTCACCGTACAGGCGCGCCGGATGATCTTTGATCGCCTGCTGGCGACCCAGGCCGAATACGGCGCGCCGATCATCAGCGAGGCGGAGATTCAGGTGATCCGCCGGCTATGGACCGAAGACCTGACCAAAACATGAAGGGAGACTTGAAATGGATGAAGAACTGACCGCCGACTTACCCTTGTGGGATGACGAGCAGGCCTATTCATTGCTGTGTGAGTTGTGCGCGAAACATCAGGTATTGGTGGATTCGTTTCGCGAACTGGTTGCGATTGAGCGACGCCACCAGCATCGGGTGAAAGCCCGTGGCATCTACGACGAATTCGATGCCGTGTTCGAGAGGATGGGTTGACCATGTGGATCGCGCGCTTCGAACTCTCGAATTTCAAGGCTTACCAGGATCAGACCTTCCACTTTCCGAAACCGAACGACGGGAAAAATCTGGTGCTGATCGGCGGCATGAACGGCCACGGCAAGACCACATTGCTGGAAGCGATCTACCTCTGCCTGTATGGCGAGGATGCAACCCATCATCTGGCGCGCGCGGGACTGAAGGAAAACGCCTATGCCAAATTTTTGCAGGGAGCCTTGCATGGCAGCGCGCAAGGCCAACGTGATCGTGCGATGCGAGTTTCCATTCGGCTGATGGTGCAGGATGACTACGGGTTCGATGTCACGCGCACCTGGTATTTCGATCCCCAGGGCCGGTACCTAAGCCAGGAGGCCCGGTTGGACGCAATCCGGGATGGCGTATCCCGCCCGCTCGATGCCAGCGAAAAACTCTCGACTGTGCTCTATGAACATGTGGTTCCGGCCCACCTAGCGCCCTTCTTCTTCTTCGATGGCGAGGAAGTGAAGAAACTGGCTGACCAGGACCGTAGCGAGTGGGTCAAGCAAGGCATGGAAAGCCTCATGGGCGTGGTGCTGGTGCGCCAGTTGCGTGAACGCCTGGGGCAGTACCAGAACAACAGGCGGCAGGGAGCCTCGGCTAAAGACAAAACCGAACTGGACAAGATGTTGGCAGAAGTCGGCGTCAAGGAAAGCGAACGTGGGCACTTGGGCACCGAACTGGCGCAGTGCATTGAAAACATCCGTCAGCAAACGGAGCGGCAGGAAACGGCGCAAGAACGCCTCATCAACATCGGCGCGGGCGGCGGCAACATCAAGAGTGTGGAAGACCTCATCCGCGAGGAAGGCGAGAAGAAGCGCGAATTGGATGAGTGCGAGAAATCGCTGGAAAAGCTATTGGGTGACCGTCTGCCGTTCCACCTGAGCGAGCCGGGATTGCATGACGGTTTGCGTTTTCGTCTAAAAACCGAGCGGCGCCTGATCGAATGGGAAGAGCGCAAGAATGGACTGGAACCCGAGAAACAACGATTCGCGGAACGCTTTCTGGAAAACGACCGCTTGGCTCATTTCAGCCGCACGGAACGGCGCGGTCTGGAAATCGCCATCACCGAAGCCTGGGAAAGTCTTTTCTGGCCGCGCCCGCTGGATTGCGCCCTTGAGGTACTACACGGCTACCTCGAACCCCGTCAGCGCCAGCGCCTGGAGGAGGCGCAGTCCACTTTCCGTGTCGGGGCCACGCAAATTCGCGAGTTGGTCAGGCGCAGGTCGGACATTCGCGTCCGCCTGAAGGAACTGGAGAACCGTCGCATCCAATTGCAGGGGGTCGATGACGACGGCTCTCTGAGCAAACTCAACGAAGAACTCAAGGCCATACAGGAGGGGCTCAACACGTCGAACCGGAATCGCGGTGATCTGGAACGCCGCCTGACTTCCCTGGAGGCGGCGATCAACCAAGCCAGGGCGGACTACGAGCGCGAAAACGCGCGCTACCTCCAGGCCGAACCAGCGCAATCCGTGGCCCTCAAGGCCGAGAGGGTCAAGACGTTGATCGATGAATTGCTGCCCAGGCTGTTCGAGCAGAAGACCCATGCGCTCTCCGATAGGGTGACTCAGCGCTTCAAGGCTTTGGCTCATCGGAACTGGGTAGACCGCATTGAGATCGGCTCTGATGGAGCGACGCAAATCATCGGTGTTGATGGGCAGCATGTGAAATTCGGGCTGGCCGCCGGAGAAGCTCAGATCTTTGCCACCGCGCTTTTCGCCGGGCTGGCGGACGTCTCCGGATACCACATTCCCCTGGTAGTGGATACGCCGATGGCCCGTCTTGACAGGGCTAATTTGCCCCATCCCAAATCCATAAGTGACACAACGGGTTAAGCGAGGTTGCTGGACAAGCGCCATGCTGAACGGTATAAGAAGGGGATGGCGAGCGCCCCCTTCCCCGATCCGTCCTTGCTGCTGAAGTC
>JAUYFQ010000174.1 GCA_030690895.1 Sulfuricellaceae bacterium | reverse complement strand
GGCGGTCTTGTGACGATTGATGATTTCCGGGGGAAGGTTCTTGGCCTTGAGATGGGTTTCGGTGGCTTTGAGGTCGTCGAGGACATCTTGCTCCAGCGCGTCGAGCTGGGTTTTCTGGCGGCGCAACTCCTTGACGGATTCGCGGGTGCTTAGGTGTTTGCCCGCCTGGCCCTTGGCGCGCTTGGCGGTTTCCTTGATGGCGTTGATGAGGCGGGAAGCTTTTTCAGGATGGGATTGCGAGACGGACTGGGCGCGGGGTTGGGCGGAATAGTTCTGTGCCGCCGCCTGCAAGGGTTGCAGCGTCAGGCTGGTGAAGGTCAGCAGCACCAGGCTGGAGAGGCGGCGCAATGTGTTGGGTGAGAACATTTTTTTGCACTATTCTGATCACGGGTGAAATGTCGGGGACGTTTCAAATTAACTCATGTTTTTTGGTAACGGCTATGTCAAGACTTGACCCCTTGGTTTTGCTGGCGCACTCTGACCCCATTGGTGCACTACAATAGCCGTAGCAGTAATACGATGGCTAATGCAGTAAGGCAACACACTTGTAAAACAGAAGCGACTATTAGTACCGCACCAGCGATAGGTCGCTTTTTCTTGAAGTCCATAAGTGATGCGATAACCGGTTGTGATGGATCTTGCGCCATGTCGCCTCGGTATTTGCTAAGGATCACTGCCCGAACAAATGCGACCAGCGCCGCTAAAATGACAAGGGTAAATACTGTTTCTTCATGCATATTTTGTAAATTCCTCCTTCAGTGCAGACGCTAGCAGCTTGATATAGGCGGTAACCAAGAGTATTAGAATTCCAGCAACTACCCCTGCCATCCCTAAATACCCAAAAAATGGTAGTAATGCGCACAGGCTGATAACATCAATCGATTTACTATAGGTTTTAAAGTCGATTCCCTCAACTTCAGCGGCAATGATAATGGCCAGCGTGACAGCTGCTAGCAGCGCGAACAGCCACACCGCAACATAAAGTCCCGTGAATCCTACGACCAGAGATGACAGTGCAGCGGAAGCTGCGCCAAGCAATGAAAGCCACCCCCCATTCGCCCTTCCTTCAATCAAATACCCGCCCACCCCGGTTGCCGGGTCGATAACGATATACCCCGCTCCCGTCCATCCCGCTACGGTCACGGGTTTCTCAGAAACCGTCACCTCATTCCCGGCATTGAGCGCATTCTGGATTTCCGCCATCACGCTGGCGCTTTGCTGTATCTGCGGCAGCGCGGCAGCGGCATTGGCTGATGTGATGGTGAATATCTTCTGCCCTTGGGCGGCGGCGATGGCAATTATTTTGGCAGCACTTACCCCCTCCGGTTTGTTCGCGGCGCCGGGGTCGGTGAAGAACTGCTCCGGCACAGTCGCTTCCAGAACCGACTGCTGCTGCCCACGCATCCGGTTGTAGTTGATCCAGTTTTGGGTGTCGTTATCCTTCGCCACCCGCAAATGGCGCAAGTGCCCGATGTCCATCATCACGCCGGGAAATGTCACGCTCATCACCACTCCGAAGGTCTTCATCGGCGCGACCACGGCATGGAACAGCCCGTAGGAAAGGCCAGGCAGGTCGATGGTATTGGCCGTCGATTGAGAAAGCCGTCCCAAGCTGTCTACGGCTCCGAAATATCCCCACACGTTGGCCGTCAACAAATCCCCGGTAATCAAATCGCCTGTCAACCCGCTGACGTCATTGGCTTGCAACTTGGTTTTCGTCTGCTCCATCCGCACTTTGAGCGTCTTGAACTGACTCGCGCTCACCCCCTGCAAATTAAGCCCGATAGCGCTCGCCTGCCCCGCCACCAGCGTCGAGTCGGGAGAAACATCCCACCCATCCAACCCGTTCAGCGTAAACCCGCCTTCCCCCACCAACTCCTGCCCCAGAGTAAAGTGCCCGCCCTGCGCGACTATTTCGCCTTCCACTTTCAGTTGCGCCGTGACATGGATCAGATAAGCCGGCAAGCTGGTCGGCAGTTCGCCCGGCTGAATCGGCGTCCCGTCCGCGTGGGGTTTGGGCAGGAAGCTCGCGATGGTGTCCGCGTCCGCCTGTGATGCCGGGACGAAGGACAGCGTCACCTTCTTGCCCGCCAGATTGGGCAGGCTCTGCTGGAAACTGAATACCGACAAATCCAGGGAACGGGTGTGCTCGTCGGTATACAGGCTGTACTTGAACTGATGCCGCAGATTCACCGGGAAACTGCTGAACCGGCTCCCCACCGCCACCGTCTTGTACGGCAGCGTCCCGGGCAGAATGGCGTGGTTTCGCTGGGGAATCTTCTTGCTCCCCAGCACATCGCCCACGGTAGCATTGGCGTTCTGCGCGGTAACGTAGCTCTGCACCTGCGTCTGATAGCCGGTGAGCGCGCTTTGGATATTCGCCTGGTTGAGATTCCGCACCCAGCCCTCCGCCGTGTTCACCGTCGCGCCTGCTTGCGCCTGAGCAAGCAGCGCGGCTGCATCGAGCGGCACATTGCCCTTGATGTCCATCCCCTGGGTGTACTGGTACTGCTTGAAACTCGCATCCAGCGGCACCCAGGTATCCGGCACCTTGTTCACCGCGCCCCGGCTCGGCACGTAGTCCACATACGCCTCCACCCACACATGCTCAAGCTTCACGGCGGAAACCTTGCCGCCGGAAACCAGCCCCACGCTGGGGATGCCACCCTGACCCAAGAGATTCAACGCCGCATCGGGCTGCGTCACCCCGCCCACCCAGTTCATCGCCTGGCTTGCCGGCAACTGGATCGTCCCGTACACATAGCGCGCCGGAATCCCGGCGGCGCGCAGCAGCGCGATTTCCAGGCTGGCGGTGTCGAAAGCGTTGCCGCGCTTGGCCTGCAAGGTCATCTCCGAACCCTGGATACTGCCGTAGCTGGGGATGAACTCGATGGTGTTCCTCACCCAGTTGTGGATTTGCACCGGATTATTGCTGAGCGCGGCGGCCTGTGCGCGGATGGCGGGGGTAATCTGCACGTCCTCGCTGGCGGCCAGATCGTCCGCCGTGGGCGGTGCTTTGGGGTCAAGAGCAGCGGCGAAGAGATTCGTCCCCTGGGGCAGCGGCCCGGCGACACGGATGGGATTCAGGCCGAGCTTCGCTCGCAAATCCCTGGCTGTTTCGGCGGGCGCCCGCACCTTGGAATCGGGCGTGCGGAAGGGCAGCTTGTTGGGATCGGTCTTCACGTGCGGCTTATCGGGCTGGTTCTGCTCCAGCCAGGCGGCGAGGTCGGTCACGCTGGAGGAACGGGCGTTTTCATCGTCGCGGTCGTCGTCGGCTTCGAGGGACTTGAGCTTTTGCTTGAACTGGGCTTGCCTGGTTTTGTAATCCGCCACGGCGGTCTTGTGACGATTGATGATTTCCGGGGGAAGGTTCTTGGCCTTGAGATGGGTTTCGGTGGCTTTGAGGTCGTCGAGGACATCTTGCTCCAGCGCGTCGAGCTGGGTTTTCTGGCGGCGCAACTCCTTGACGGATTC
>JAUYFQ010000172.1 GCA_030690895.1 Sulfuricellaceae bacterium | reverse complement strand
ACAAGGAGCGGCACGTTGTGGAATGTATGTTCGGGAAACTGAAGTACTTCCGCAGAATCGCGATGCGGTATGAGAAAAAAGCAAGTAACTTTATGGGGATGCTGGCTTTTGCCGCTACCTTGTTGTGGCTCCGATAAGGGGAGGCAAAATGTCAACAGAACCTAGAGAACGGGGCACGCAGCGAAGCACGCCAAGAACAGCATGAGGAAGAACGCCGCCAGCAGGCGTATCAGAATCGCCTTGAAGCCGACCGCCGACGTGGCGAACAGGTCAGTCGTGAACTGGCCTATGCAGAACGGGAGGCCAAGCGAGATGCCGAGCGCAAGGCTGAGGCCGAGGAGCGGAAAGAGCGCCAGGCCAAACGTGATGAAGAGTATCGCGCTCGCCAGGCAAAAGCTGAAAACGAGAGAAAATTGCGCGAACTGGACCACAAACTGATGCAACACCGCTAAGTTTAACCAGCGCGGTATAATGCCCGGTTTCCCCGCTGGTCAAGATCATGCTGCACACCCCTGAACTGCTTCTCCCCGCCGGTTCGCTGGATAAAATGCGAACTGCTTACGCCTTCGGCGCCGATGCCGTGTATGCCGGCCAGCCCCGCTATTCCCTGCGTGCGCGCAACAACGAATTCAAGCTTGAAGAATTACGCCAAGGCATTCAGGAAGCCCACGACATGGGCAAGAAATTCTTTGTCGCCAGCAACCTCATGCCGCATAACGCCAAGGTCAAGACTTACCTGGCTGACATGGAACCCGTCATCACCATGCAGCCAGACGCGCTGATCATGGCTGATCCGGGTCTAATCATGATGGTGCGGGAAAAATGGCCGGATGCCGTCGTTCATCTATCCGTCCAGGCCAACACGGTCAATTACGCCGCCGTCAAATTCTGGCAATCCATGGGATTGAAACGCATCATCCTCTCACGCGAACTTTCGCTCGACGAAATCGAGGAAATCCGCCAGCAGTGCCCGGATATCGAGCTTGAAGTATTTGTCCATGGCGCGCTGTGCATCGCCTACTCAGGCCGTTGCCTGCTCTCCGGCTACTTCAACCACCGCGACTCCAATCAGGGAACCTGCACCAACTCCTGCCGCTGGGACTACAAAGTACAACCCGGCGAAGAAGACCCGGCAGGCGTCATTCGCGCCGATTTCAGCAAGCAGATGCAAGAAAGTGCCTTATCGGACTGCGGCAACCTGGCTCGTCACCCACTCGCCGACAAGGTTTACCTGCTGGAAGAAACCCTGCGAGTCGGCGAACAGATGCCGGTCATGGAGGATGAACACGGCACCTACATCATGAATTCCAAAGATCTGCGCGCCGTCGAGCACATCGGGCGACTGACCAAAATGGGGATCGACTCCCTCAAGATCGAAGGCCGCACCAAATCGGCTTATTACGTAGCGCGCACCGCCCAGACCTACCGCCGCGCCATTGACGACGCCATGGCCGACAAGCCCTTTGACATGAGCCTGCTGAGCACGCTGGAAACCTTGGCCAACCGGGGTTACACCGACGGTTTCTACCAACGTCACCACACCGCCGAGCACCAGAACTACCTGCGCGGCCACTCGGAAAGCAACAAGAGCCAGTATGTCGGCGATATCGTCAGTTTCGACAGCGCCAGCAAAATGGCGGAAATCAGCGTCAAAAACCACTTTGAAGTCGGCGACCAACTTGAAATCCTGCTCCCGGAAGGCAACACGGTTTTCAAACTGGAACGCATGGAAAGCATGGCGGGCATCCCGCTGGACACCGCGCCTGGCAGTGGCTGGACTGTGCGCATCCCGCTTCCGCTGGAGCAGGTTTCGCGGGGGATGGTGGCGCGATTTGTGGTGGGTTAAAGGGTAGTGACTTCTTAAATTTTCGCAAATTTTGTTGCAAGCTCGCGTGGTGAGCCTCGACGTATCCATACTGTAGAGACATGGCGCAAGTACGCCAAATATTGATGGATGTCAGAGATGAGAAAGCCTGATTAAATCGAATCCCGAGCTCCACCAAACACCGCCCAAAACCATATTGAAGAGCAATCACATGAAAATTCAAGCCAAACTTCTTCTCGCCCTTATTCCAGTTCTGTTAACCGGCTGTACAGATCATGAAGTAAATCAAAAGCCAGCTCTGTGCCAGCCGACGATCGCATCTGCTGACACAGTCGTTCCCGAAAATTTCGAGTACAAGAAGGTGACGGACGCCGAGCAGAAACTGAGCGGCCTATATGGCACGCAGATCGAGAAACTGGCGGAGGGCATCGCAGAAGTGGACGAGTGGCTCTATGCACCGGATGAGGAAACTCCTGCACGGAAACTGATTGACGACGCAATTGAAAAGCTTCGGGCGAGAATCACCTCGGAAGTAACAGCACTGACCAAAAGTGCTATTGCAGCGCCAAAAGGCAAGGAAGCTGCCGATATACTCTCGAAGGTCAACGCCCTGCTTGTACTTTATCCCGTACCAAAAACAGGGGATCAACGAAAATCCCTCGAAGATATTTCGGCTCACATTCTGGCCACATCCAGGCGCGTGGAGGATATCCGACGGTTACGTTATAACCAGTGGTCAGCAGAGCAAATAAAGAAAGGCATGGATGCATATCACAAAAAAACAAGTTGGCTAACATCGGATAAGGATAAGGAAGCCCTACTAAAAATATGCACCGACTACATAAGATATCTTGACTCCGGGTTCATGGAGCCAGCAGTCTTGAATCTCTACACTGATTTTCTTCATCGTTGCGATAGCAAGATGGATGATGACCACAAGGTAAAACTGGCGCTCTCACTCGTTGACCCTTCGCTCCAGCGTTATTCGCCGAGTATGTTCTGATGAACCCGTCCGTCCGCTGGATGCTGGTGCTGTTTCTTGCTGCTTCCACGGTTGCCGAGGGAAAGTCCTACACGCCCATCGGCGTCTCCGGATCGATGGTAAACCGTGGAGCATTTTTGCCAGTCAAGATTGAAGATAGGCCTGTGCTTCCCGGTATGCGGCCTGTCGATTTGGAACTGCTTGAAGATGCGCTTCGAAGGAAAATGAACATCACGATCGGGGATTCACGGGAGAAAGCGCACCAGAAAATCATCCGCAATTCTCTTCGTAGTCCCATGAAGAGGTCGCACATCAAGGGGGTACTGGCAGAAGCACTGTTTCTGGAGAAAAATCCTGCCTGGGGTTATGTTCGTAAATCCAACGCACCTCAGGTTGACGTGTACGTGTGGCGAGCCGGGAGTCGACGACCGTATGGGGCGCAAATCAAGACGCATCTCTCCGGCGATCCGCTAATCTACGCGAGCGATATGCTCAAGGATAATTTGGCCGACAGGTTTCTTGTCCCGGACGATCACGTTGCATCGCTCGAAAAACATTGGCAGGCAAAACTACACGCGCACGAAGCGGCCGGACACTCGGTTGAAGCAGCCGAAGCACGGCGACAACTATCGAGAATCGGGGGGCTGGGATTTAGTGAAAAACAACTGGATGGCAGCTATTCCCGCGCTGTCAGGTATGCCAAGAGGGAACAATATGCAGGCTATGTTTCGTTGGGAGCAGCAGTCGGTTTGGCTCTGGGGCCAGAACTTTGGTATTGGTGGCAGAAGGGATCGCTAAGTGATCAGGCGGCATTGCATGCCGCGCGTGGTGCCTCAGACATTCTTGCCGAACGAGTGGCTACCAGAGTGATGGTGCGCAATACGAGTTTGATTCCAACAACTAACACTCCCGGACTGAATGGTGGAGTTTTGCGAGGTGGGCTACGCGGAAATGCAGTCGTCGCCATCACCGTTCTCACGGTCGATACTGCCTTTGCAGTCTACGAACATGGCGGGGGGCGCGCATTTCATAGCGATGCGTTCAAAGCTGACTTCGCTGGATCGGTCAGTGCGCTTGGCATCGGGATATTCTCGGGGCAGGCCATTGCATCGTGGACAGCCAATCCATATGCCGGCTTAATTGCGGGTACAGTCACTGGGATGGCTGCATATATTGCGGGTCGGGAAGTGATTGATACTATCATTTGGGTGATCAATGAGGAGAGTCTGCGCAAGAAGGATGTTGCCTCTTACGAGCAAATGAAAATCCACTTTGATCATTGCCTCAAAAAGGCTCTGTTACCGTTGGAGTTCCCACTACCAAGCAAGTCTCTTACAAATACCCCAGATAAATCCAGTCCCGAGCTTTCTAATCAATCATGATAATGAGGGCCATGAAAAGTTGTGCATCTGACTCACCACTACATGATACCGGTTGTGAAAATGGGACAGATTTATTTTAGGCGTTATTTCCATGCGTTAGGCATAAAGGGGACGACGCCCTTTATTGTGTTCACTCTGCACGTAGTTCTCAGACTATCCTGGATAAAAGGGTAGCATCCCCTTTAACCCCAATACTGTTTAGTTTATCCATTTCCTGCCGCTATACAATCCATGTTACCAGTGGAGAAGATGACATGGCGAGAATCAAGAATGAATTGCCGGGCGGAGCGCGACTGGCGGATTACCTTACGGTGGGATACTTGG
>JAUYFQ010000157.1 GCA_030690895.1 Sulfuricellaceae bacterium | reverse complement strand
CCGGGTCGCCGCCCAGATCTTCAAGCTTGAACCTTGAAACCTCAGTTGTGCGCAGCAGGCTCATGCCTGCAAGGAGAAGCGACAAAGCCGGACGCCCGACCAGGCGTGCCAGCGGCCGCGTAGCGCTGTCAGCCAACGGGTGAATGGCATCGAAGACACAAAGGCCTGTATTCATGCGGCTGGCCAAGGCTGGATAAGCGGTCAACCGAGGTTTCAAGGTTGAGGACTTCAGGATGAATTGGCTGTTTGCTTTAATTTCTGAATTGAAATGAGAGTTACTTTCATTTACAATTTCGGGCTGTTGTTCTTACAAACTTGCAAGCCAGCAACCGATGGGGTTTTCCTAGGCAGCCAGCCAGCACCGCCAAAAACTGTCTCTGGAGAGTCTCCATGAAGTATTGCAAATCGAGAAATTCGTTTTCTCCCTCACCGCTCGTGCTGGCGATCGCTGCTGCATACGCTTGCGTTCCGGCTGTATATGCCAAGGAAAGCGCCCCTGAAAAAACCCTGGCTACTGTTCAGGTGATCGGTGGGGAAGAAAAACTGCCGGCCCTGGGCGGTGCCGGCCATATTCTGGGCAAGAAGGAACTGGAAGACTCTCACGTTTTCACCGTGAATGAAGCTCTGCGCAAGGTCGCCGGTGTTCATGCGCGAGATGAAGAGGGCTTCGGTTTGCGCCCGAATATTGCCATGCGGGGCCTCAACCCGTCGCGTTCAACCAAAATCACCCTGCTCGAAGACGGCTTGCCTTTGGCCTATGCCCCCTATGGGGACAACGCCAGCTACTATCATCCGGCAGTGGATCGTTACGAGCGCATCGAAGTCCTGAAGGGGGCCAGTTCGCTGATGTTCGGTCCGCAAACAGTGGGCGGTGTGGTGAATTACATTACGCCGGCCCCGCGCCAGAACTTTGGGGGCTATGTCCAGGGTGTCGTCGGCAACCGCGACTACTTCAACGGCAAAGTGAATGTGGGTGGTGGCGGTTTTATGCTGGACTATGGGCGCAAGGAAGGTGATGGCGCCCGGGACAACATGAATCACAAGCTGGACGACCTCAATGTCAAGTATGCCACCATGCTGGGTGAGCGGAATGCGATCACCTTGCGCGGGAACTTCTACAAGGAAGATTCGATGGTGACCTATGCCGGTTTGACCCAGGCCGAGTTCGACCGCCTGGGGGCTCGCTACAATCCGTTCAAGAACGATCGTTTTGAAGCGGAACGGGTCGGACTTTCGGCAACGCATGATTTCCTGATCAACGACAAATCAACGCTGACGACCAGCGTGTATTACTCGAAATTTGATCGCGATTGGTGGCGTCAGGCCAGCAACAGTCAGGATGGACAATGCGCAGCGTTGAATCCCTCTCGCCTGGCCGGCGTTGCGATTGATCCCAATACCTGCAACTCCACCCAGGGACGCCTGCGCAATTACGAAACCTGGGGTATCGAGCCACGCTTGACCGTAGCGCACGGCCTGGGTGAATTCCAGGCGGGGGTTCGCGCTCATTTCGAGGAACAGAACCGCATACAGATCAACGGCACCAGCCCGACGGCGCGTACCGGCACCGTGACCGAGAACAATCTTCGCCAGACCAGTGCCTACTCCGGCTTCGTTGCCAACCGTTTCGACATTGGTCAGTTCAGCGTGACCCCCATTGCCCGTTATGAGTCGATCAAAGCCGAGCGCACCAATCGCCTGAATGGTCAGAGCGGTGAAACCAGCGTTCATGCCTTCACGCCGGGCATTGGCGCGACCTGGAACCCGATGCCGGCATTGACCCTCTTCACCAGCCTGCACAAGGGTTTTGCCCCGCCGCGCGTCGAGGATCTGATTGGCGGCACAGGTACCGTAACGGAAGTGGGCTACGAAAAATCGCTCAACTTTGAATTCGGTGTTCGTACTCAGCCCTTGCAAGGCGTCTCCGTCCAGGCGGCCTATTTCCGCAACGATTTCGACAACCTGATTGCCGTTGGTAATATTGCCGGTGGCGGCACGCCGCTTTCCCAGGGCAAGGCCTTGTTCGAAGGGCTTGAACTGGCGGCCAATGCTGAGTTCTCCAATGGCGTGTTTGGTCGCATGGCGTACACGTGGTTGCCGACCGCCGAACAAACCGAGGCTTTCCGCAATGTTGCCAGCGGTGCCATCGTCGGTGTCCAGGGCAAGCGCCAGGCGTATGCACCTGAACAGACGCTGACGGCTGCTCTTGGTTATGGCGTTGGCCCTTTCCGCGGCGAAATTGAAGCCCAGCATGTCGGCAGCCAGTATTCCGATTTTGCCAATACGGTCTTGCCGACAGCTAACGGCCAAGTGGGCGAAATTGCGGCTTACACCGTGTGGAACACCGCGCTCAACTATCGCTTCGACAAGGCGCTGTCGGCGTTCGTCACCGCGAAGAACCTGTTCGACAAGACCTACATCGTCGATCGCACTCGTGGCATTCAGGTAGGCATGCCACGCCTGCTCCAGCTTGGGGTCAAGTACGCTTTCTGATTAGCGTCGATCGTTCGTGCATGAAGGGGCTGGCTGATGTCAGCCCCTTTTTGCTTGTGCGCCCAGCATGGGCGCACTCCTGCGGGTGCAAGTCCCGTCGTAAGTTGATCACGACGAACGAAGTGAAGCGCAACTGCGTGAGGGTGACCGAGCGTGGGGAGGAAGCGTGGATCGTAATCTGCGAGCCGATGGACAAGAACCGGATAGAAGGCGCTGCCGAGCAGGGCGAGCGGGCATGGAACCGCGAAGCTCTCGTGATCAAGGCGAAGTGGCGTAAATCCGGCGGTTGTACAGAGAAGGAGTGCGTTCTTACCTGGGGAGATCTCGCCTTGTGCCTGAAAGGGCGACGGTTAAATCTGGAGCGAGAAGTCAGCAGAGGCCGTATTAGCTGCCGGTTTGGAGCGAAGGGCCAGTGTTGCTGTTGGCGGCGCTGACGAGAGAGAACCTGCAACAAGCGTGGAAACGGGTGCGGGCTAACAAAGGCGCGGCTGGCGTGGATGGCCGGGATATTCCCGAGACCGCCCGCTACTTGCGAACGGCGTGGCCGGTG
>JAUYFQ010000151.1 GCA_030690895.1 Sulfuricellaceae bacterium | reverse complement strand
CAGCCTTTGCTGGTTCGGGTTCGTTTCATGGCCTAATCTCTAATTCGCGCAGCGACCCTGCGTCCCTCTTCTCGCCGGTTTGAGCGGCTATGCCGCCAATTCCGGTGGGGACACTCCTTGCGGGTGCTCCCTCTGGGAGAGAGTTGGGAGAGAGGGAAACAGGCATACCCAAAAATTGGGTATGCCTGTTAGAATGCCGCAATTCCAAGGAAAATCTGCATGTTAAATCTTACTCCCGGTCAAAGACGTTTTCTTCGTGCTCAGGCTCACACCCTCAATCCAGTCGTGATGATTGGTGATGCCGGTCTTAGCGCGTCTGTCATGAAGGAAATTGGCGCCAGTTTGAAAAGTCATGAACTGATCAAAATCAAGATAGCAGGCGGCGACCGCGAGCAGCGCGAAGCCATGCTGAATGAAATCTGCACCACACTTGATGCCGCGCCAATACAGCATATTGGCAAGACGCTGATTGTTTATAAAACAGCGGAAAAGCCCGTGCTCGTCTTGCCGAAAAGCTAGTTTTTTCGTAATACCAGCGCCAAACCAAGCAGGCTTTGTATCAGATACACAATACTGGAAATGCCATGCCAGCGCGAAAATCTATCCCGAAAGATGCTTTCCATCACGCTTTTTGGCAGGGCCTGTTCCTTTAGTCCCTCCATGATGGGCTGAATGCCGAATTGCTGCGCGACTGCCAATAGCAGCATGAACAGCACAATCCAGAAGAATCGCTGCTTGAGGGTCGCGGCCCCAAAAATCGCGATACGGTGCAGCAGCAGATAAGTCCCACTCGCCATCCCGATCCAGGCCACGATGGCAAACATCTTTCCAGCCAGCGCCCCCGCCAGCATTTTGTCTCCCAGTGAGGAAAACAATACAGGCGCTGCCAGGTAACCAATCGCCCACAGGCTGCCGACCCACAGTGTAATGGAAATCAGCGCCAGGTTATCGGTCAGCCTCTTCATTGCGATCAGATGTACTTTACTTCCAGAATTTCATATTCCCGGATTCCGCCCGGCGCCTGCACTTGTGCCACGTCACCGCTGTATTTTCCGATCAGGGCGCGAGCAATGGGGGAGCTGATGGATATTTTTCCCTGCTTGATGTCGGCTTCGTCATCACCGACGATCTGGTAAGTCACCTTGTTTCCGCTTTCCAGATCTTCCAGTTCCACCGTGGCGGCAAATACGCACCGCCCCTCCGCGTCGAGAAGCTTGGGGTCGATAATCTGCGAATTCGACAGCTTGCCGTCAACCTCGGCAATTCGCCCTTCGACGAAGCTCTGTCGTTCCTTTGCGGCATCGTATTCGGCATTCTCGGATAAATCGCCGTGCGAGCGGGCTTCTGCAATGGCTGCGATCACTTTCGGGCGCTCGACAGTTTTCAGATTATGTAATTCCGCTCTGAGCTTTTCTGCTCCAACGACGGTCAATGGGACTTTATTCATGACTATTCCTTACAAAATAACAATGCGGATCGGGCACGCCCAATCCGCATCCAATTTAACTCAACGATTCAGGCCAGTCGCTGGTGCAGTTCCTGCAAACTGAAAACCTGAAGCTCTTCCATGTGCTGCATCCCAACGCACGCGGCGCGTGCGCCGGAAAGCGTGGTGTAATAAGTAATCCGCTGTTGCAAGGTGGCATGTCGGATCGCGTAGGAATCCTGAACGGCACGCTTGTCTTCAACCGTGTTGATAATCAGGCTGATTTCGCCATTCTTGATCAGGTCGACTACATGCGGGCGCCCCTCATGGACCTTGTTGACCTTGGCCACGGGTATGCCGGCTGCTTCAATGGCGCTGGCTGTACCATGCGTGGCGTAGAGGCTGAATCCCAGTTTGACCAGGTCGCGGGCAATATCCACGACTTTTTCCTTGTCACCCTTGCGCACGCTGATCAGCGCTTTTCCGCCAGCGGGAAGCTTGACGCTGGCCGCCATCTGGGATTTCAGGAAAGCTTCGGCAAAAGTGCCGCCCACTCCCATCACCTCGCCAGTTGATTTCATCTCTGGACCGAGTATCGGGTCCACGCCTGGAAACTTGATGAAGGGGAAGACGGCTTCCTTCACCGAGTAGTAAGGTGGAATCACTTCGCGTGTCATGCCCTGCTGTTTCAGGCTTTGACCCACCATGCAGCGTGCTGCAATCTTGGCGAGCGGCAGACCCGCCGCTTTGGAAACGAAAGGAACCGTGCGCGAGGCGCGCGGATTGACTTCCAGTACATAAACAGTTTCACCCTGAATGGCGAACTGCACGTTCATCAGACCGACCACATTGAGCGCCTTGGCCATGGCCACGGTCTGACGCCGTAGCTCATCCTGCAAAGCCGGGCTGAGGTTGTAAGGCGGCAGGGAACAGGCGGAGTCGCCGGAATGCACGCCAGCTTCCTCGATATGTTCCATGATGCCGCCGATCAGCACGTCCACGCCGTCACAGATGGCATCCACATCCACTTCGACCGCATCATTGAGGAAGCGGTCCAGCAACACGGGGGAGTCGTTGGAGACCTTCACGGCCTCGCGCATGTAGCGTTCCAGATCGGATTGCTCATGCACGATTTCCATGGCGCGGCCACCCAGCACGTAGGAGGGGCGCACAACCAGCGGATAGCCAATTGCCAATGCGCCGGCCAAAGCTTCTGCCTCGGTACGCGCGGTGCGGTTGGGCGGCTGCCTGAGCTTCAGGTCATGCAGCAGTTTCTGAAAGCGCTCGCGGTCTTCCGCCTGATCGATGGCGTCCGGGGTCGTGCCGACAATCGCCACGCCGTTGGCTTCCAGATCCCTGGCCAGTTTGAGCGGCGTCTGACCGCCGTATTGGACAATCACGCCATAGGGTTGCTCGACATGGACGATTTACAGCACGTCTTCCAGCGTCAGCGGTTCAAAATACAGTCGGTCGGAAGTGTCGTAATCGGTAGAAACGGTTTCAGGATTGCAATTGACCATGATGGTTTCATAGCCATCGTCGCGCATCGCCAGCGCGGCATGGACGCAGCAATAATCAAACTCGATGCCTTGCCCGATGCGGTTTGGGCCGCCACCCAGCACCATGATTTTTTTCTTGCCAGAAGGTGCCGACTCACACTCTTCCTCATAACTGGAATACATGTAGGCCGTGTGCGTCGCAAACTCGGCTGCACAGGTGTCGACCCGCTTGTAAACTGGGCGCACGCCCATTTCGTGACGTCTGGCGCGCACCTCGTGCTGGGTCGTGCCCAGTAGTTTGGCCAGGCGGCGATCCGAGAAGCCGCTGCGTTTGAGCTGCCTGAGGTCATTGGCCTGCAAGCTTGCCAAGGCCCGACCCGCCAGCGCCTGTTCCTGATGAACCAGGTTTTCCATTTGTGCCAAAAACCAGGGGTCGACATGGGTCAGCTGATAAATCCTGTCCATGGTCAAGCCGCAGCGCATGGCGTCGGCGATATACCAGATCCGTTCCGGGCCGGGTTCGCTCAGTTCCGTTTCCAGTCGGTCGAGATCGCTGGTTTTTTCGTCCAGACCATCATTGCCTGTTTCCAGTCCACGCAGCGCCTTTTGCAGCGACTCCTGAAAGGTGCGTCCGATGGCCATGACTTCGCCAACAGATTTCATCTGGGTGGTCAGCCTGTCATCGGCCTGGGGAAACTTCTCGAAGGCAAAACGCGGAATCTTGGTCACCACGTAATCGATGCTAGGCTCGAAGGAAGCCGGCGTGGCGCCACCGGTAATGTCGTTCTGCAACTCGTCCAGGGTATAACCGATCGCCAGCTTGGCTGCTACCTTGGCAATCGGGAAGCCGGTGGCCTTGGAGGCCAGCGCGGAGGAACGCGATACGCGCGGGTTCATCTCGATCAACACCATGCGCCCATCCTTGGGATTGATGCCGAACTGCACGTTGGAGCCGCCGGTTTCCACGCCGATTTCGCGCAATACCGCCAGCGAGGCGTTACGCATGATCTGATATTCTCGGTCGGTCAGCGTCTGGGCTGGTGCAACAGTGATGGAATCGCCGGTATGCACACCCATGGCGTCGAAATTCTCGATCGCACAGATAATGATGCAGTTGTCCTTGGTGTCCCGCACCACCTCCATTTCAAATTCTTTCCAGCCGATCAGGGATTCCTCGATCAGCAGTTCGCGGGTCGGCGATGCTTCCAGACCGCGCTCGCAAATCGCGACGAACTCTTCCTTGTTGTAAGCGATGCCGCCACCCGAGCCGCCCATGGTGAAGGACGGACGGATAATGGTCGGAAAGCCCACGCTGGCTTGCACCTGGAAGGCCTCTTCCATGCTGTGCGCAATCGCTGCGCGCGGGCAGGCCAGGCCGATTTTTTCCATGGCCTTCTTGAATTTTTCTCTATCCTCGGCCTTGTCGATGGCTTCTTTGGTCGCGCCTATCATCTGCACGCCGTATTTTTCCAGCACCCCATGCTTGGCGAGATCCAGCGCGCAATTCAGCGCGGTCTGGCCGCCCATGGTGGGCAGAAGCGCGTCGGGACGTTCCTTGGCGATGATTTTTTCCACTACCTGCCAGGTGATCGGCTCGATATAAGTGGCATCCGCCATCTCCGGGTCGGTCATGATGGTGGCAGGATTGGAGTTGACCAGAATGACGCGGTAACCCTCTTCACGCAAAGCCTTGCAGGCCTGGGCGCCGGAGTAGTCGAATTCACAGGCCTGGCCGATGACGATAGGGCCAGCGCCGATGATGAGGATGGATTTTAAGTCGGTACGTTTTGGCATTTTTAGTCTTGAACGAAACCGATGCGCTGTTTTGTCGGCGCGGTCGGGGGATTCATTAATTGTTTGATCGCGTCGAATACAACGCCAAAGTTGGCGTCATATTTCTTTTCCAGATCAGCCAGTTTGCCTGCAAGCTCCCGATTGGATTCAAGCAAGCTGCGCAATTGCACGAACGCGCGCATGATTTCGATATTCACAGCGATGGCGCGCTCGCTTCGCAGCACGCCAGATAGCATGGCAACGCCCTGCTCGGTAAACGCATAGGGCAAAACCCGAGAGCCGCCCCAACTTGAAATCACATTTTGTGATTTCAAGTTACCAAATTCGTCGGCAGCAAGCTGGAACATGAAATCATCAGGAAACCGAGCCAAATTCCGTTTTACCGCCTGCATCAACACGCGTGTTTCCACTTCATACAACACTGCCAAACTTTGCGCCAGCATCACGCGCTGACCGCGTACCGAAAATATTTGCGAAACAATATTGTCCGATGGCAAAGGTTTTTTGTCAGGCACGCTGTTTTTCCATCAGACCGATAAACCGGTCAAACAAATAAGCCACGTCATGCGGTCCCGGACTGGCTTCGGGATGGCCCTGAAAACTGAACGCCGGCACATCGGTGCGCGCAATGCCCTGATTGCTGCCGTCGAACAGGGATTTGTGCGTCACGCGCAGATTGGCCGGGATGGTGGCCGGGTCAACCGCAAAGCCATGGTTCTGGCTGGTGATCATGACGCGACCGCTGTCCAGATCCTGTACCGGGTGGTTGGCGCCGTGGTGGCCGAACTTCATTTTCATGGTTTTTGCGCCCGAGGCCAGCGCAAGCAACTGGTGACCAAGGCAAATCCCGAAAGTGGGGATTTTTTTCTCCAGCACTTGCCGGATGGCATCAATCGCGTAATCGCAGGGTTCAGGGTCGCCGGGGCCATTGGACAGAAATACCCCGTCAGGATTGAGCTTGAACAGCTCTTCCACAGGCGTCTGGGCGGGCAACACGGTAACCTTGCAGCCACGCTCCGACAGCATCCGCAGAATGTTGCGCTTGATGCCGAAATCGTAAGCGACAACGTGATACCTGGGCGCGTCAAGCGTAGTGAATCCCGCGCCCAGCTTCCATTCGCCCTGTGTCCACACTTCAGTGGCGGTGCGCGACACGACCTTGGCCAGGTCCATGCCGGACAAACCGGCAAATCCGCGCGCCAGTCCCAGGGCTTTGGCTTCATCGACTTCGCCCGCCATCACGCAACCGCTCTGTGCGCCCTTGTCGCGAAGTATGCGAGTCAGCTTGCGGGTATCAATATCGGCAATGGCAACTACATTATTGCGCTGAAGGTATTCAGGCAGGGTTTCTGTTTGCCGAAAGTTGTTCGACAACAGGGGCAAGTCGCGAACCACCAGTCCGGCCGCATGAACCTGGCTGGCTTCGTCATCTTCTGGATTGGCGCCTACGTTGCCAATATGGGGATAGGTAAGGGTAACGATCTGACGACAGTAGGAAGGGTCGCTCAGAATTTCCTGATAGCCGGTGAGCGCGGTATTGAATACCACTTCACCGATCGTATGGCCGGGTGCTCCAATGGAAATACCGCGAAACACTGTTCCATCTGCGAGCACGAGTATGGCTGGCTGGCGTTGCGGCACAAGACATCTCCGAATCGGTTTCAAGGGGCATTTAACCCGAACATTTCATAAATTCACCGCGCCCTTGCTGGTCTTTTGTTTCGTATGGAAATTTTGTTCAGTCGGGCATATGAATCACTACGCCACTCCTTCTCAAAATCCCCCTACAAACCAAAAGTAGGCGCCTCTAGGCGACAAAATCCTGCGCAATCATCACGGCACTTCATGAAATGTCCGGGTTACAGCCCCGGACATGCAAAGCGGGACAGGCTTGTCCGCCCGTCCCGCTTCGGTAACTGCGTGAATTGTAGCTTATTTTCTGGGCGGCATCAACGCAGGCCCAGTACATCCTGCATGTCATACAGACCTGTATCGTGGCCAGCCAGGAACCGGGCAGCGCGCAGGGCGCCGTGTGCAAAAGTGGCGCGACTGCTGGCTTTGTGGGTGATTTCGACGCGCTCGCCGATGCCTGCGAACAACACGGTATGGTCCCCGACAATGTCGCCGCCCCGTACCGTGGCGAAACCAATCGTGGAAGGGGAGCGTTCGCCGGTTACGCCTTCACGGCCATATACGGCGCATTCGGCCAAGTCCCGGCCCAATGCCTGAGCAACGACCTCGCCCAGTCGCAAGGCGGTACCAGATGGCGCATCGACCTTGTGACGATGATGGGCCTCCAGCACCTCGATGTCGTACCCCTCGTTCAGCACGCGCGCAGCCGTATCCAGCAATTTGAACAGCAGGTTGACGCCGACGCTCATATTGGGCGCGAATACAATCCCGCAATCGCGGCTCGCTTCGACGATCTGCTCTTTTTCTGCCGAAGAAAACCCCGTTGTGCCAATGACCATCTTGACGCCCAGTTCCCGACAGATCGCCATGTGGTTCAGTGTCGCATCGGGACGCGTAAAGTCGATCAGCACATCGCAGCCTTGCAATGCGGTCGCTACATCATCACGAATGATCACGCCGTTGGGGGCGCCGATCATTTCCCCTGCATCCCGCCCCAGGCCGGAGCCGCCTGCGCGCTCAAGCGCTGCATGGACGCGCATGTCCGGCGTCTGGGCAACAGCCTCCAGCAAGGCGCGTCCCATGCGCCCGGTGCTTCCTGCAATCGCGATATTCAGTACGCTCATTCGGGTTTTACCTGCGGTTTGATTTCGGCATTGTTTGTATCAGGCGCGGCCTTCCCGGTATCCGGCGGTATGTCGCTCTCGATACTGCTTAATGAATCACCGCTGAACACGACTGTCACATGCCGCTGTTCGACAAGTTTGTCGGCTTTCAGGTAGCGGTAAATGTAATCCCAGCGGTCGGGATGAAAGGCATCGGTAACCAGCGGCGTTCCCATCACGAAACGCACTTGGGAGCGGGTCATGCCGACTTTAAGGCGCGACACCATCTCCTGTGTCACGACGTTGCCTTGCTGGATATCGATCTTGTGAACCGTTGGTATGCCGGAGCAAGCTGAAAGCAATGCTGCCAGTATGAAAGGAAATAAACGCATCGGACTTTAGGGCACCTCTTAAAATCCAGACTTCATCCCAACTGCTGCGTTGCGGAAAAAATTTCTGGCTGACATATCAATCATATGCTGCGCGGCGAAATTTTTTCCGCGCCTTGCATTTGGGCGAACTCTGAATTTTTAGAGGCGCCCTTATATATTGTTCATTATGGACTATATTATGATAGCCCAATTTGCGGATCCGAGTATATTCCATGAGCCAACCCAGCGACCTGAAAAATGTCGGCCTGAAAGCCACCCTGCCTCGCCTGAAAATTCTCAACCTGTTCGAGAGCCGCGAAGAGCGACACCTCTCGGCTGAGGATGTCTATCGTATCCTGCTGACCGAGGGGCTGGACGTGGGTTTGGCAACGGTGTACCGGGTTCTGACCCAGTTTGAAGCTGCCGGCCTTCTGATGCGCCACCATTTCGAAGGCGGCAAGGCGGTTTTCGAGCTTAATCACGGAACCCATCACGACCATCTGGTCTGTCTGCAGTGCGGTCATGTGGAAGAGTTTTTTGATCCCGAGATAGAGCGCCGCCAAGACCAGATTGCCAAGGATAGAGGCTTCCACATCCAGGCTCATTCACTGTACATCTACGCTGACTGCATCAAGGACAAGTGCCCGTACAAAGCCTGAAAATGCGTTGGGTGCGGCTTTGTGGATCAATTTTTCCGGACGTTATCTTGTGACGGGCCAACCCATTCCATAACCTGAATCAAGGAGTCCAGATTCAGCGATTCCCAAGCATTTCCGAGGCATGTTGGCGGGTCGTGCCGGTAATCTCCATGCCGCCCAGCATCCGGGCAATTTCTTCCACTCTTTGCGCCTGATCCAGCAAGCTGATGCGGCTCAAAACCTGCCCGTCGCGACTTTCCTTGCTGACTTGCCAGTGATTCATGCCCAAGGCGGCCACTTGAGGCAGGTGGGTAATACATAAAACCTGTCTGCCTGCGCCGAGTTCGCGCAGCATCTTGCCGACCACTTCGGCCACGCCGCCGCCGATACCCACGTCAACCTCATCGAAAATCATGGTTGGTACGGCAGCAACCCGGCTGGTAATCACCTGAATGGCCAGGCTGATGCGCGACAACTCTCCGCCTGAGGCTACTTTTGAAATAGGGCGGGAGACCAGACCAGCATGTGCGCCGATCAAAAATTCCACTTGCTCCAGGCCGTTTGCGCTTCCCTCGGGCAAGTCATGCAGCGCCACTTCAAAACGGCTGCCTGCCATGGCCAGTTCCTGCAAGGCTTCGGTTACAAGCAAACTCAATTCCGAGGCTGCTTGGCGGCGGCGTTCACTCAGTATTCCAGCCAGAGCGAAAAAGGTCTGGCGAGCCGATTCTGCCTGTTGCTCCAAGGCTTCAGCCGAGCCGATTTCCTGCAATTCGGTCCGCCTGAATTGCCATTCACCCAGCAATTCCGCCAGTTGTTCCGGCATGACCCGATACTTGCGCGCCATGTCATGCAGGACTTCCAGTCGCTGTTCCGTTTCGCGCAAGCGCTCCGGGTCCAGATCCATGCGCTGCGAATAATGGCGCAGTCCATACGCCGCTTCCTGCAGCTGCGCTGCAGCGGATTCCATCAATGCCAGTGGTTCCTGTAGCGCCTCATCGTGGCTCCTGGCTTTGGCAACGCGGGTAATCAGGCTGTTAAGCTGCGTCAGTAGCGCATTTTCGCCATCGGACAGCATCTCGACGCCGGACTGGGCGCTTTCCAGCAAACTGGCAGCATGACTCAAGCGGTTATGTTCCGACTGCAACAGGGGCCATTCATCCGCTCCAAGGCGCAAACCATCCAATTCGCCTATCTGCCATTCCAGACGTTCCATTTCGAGCAGCGCGGCGGCGGAATCTTTTTCCCAGGCCAGAAAACGTTCCCGGGCTGCTTGCCATGTCCGAAAGTTTTCCGAAACCTCGCCTGCCAGCGCAGTCATGCCGCCATACGCATCCAGCAAATTTCGCTGGGCGGCGGTTTTGAGCAGGGATTGATGTGCGTGCTGGCCATGAATTTCGACCAGATATTCTCCCGCCTCGCGCAATTGCTGCAAGGTGACGCTGCTGCCATTGATGAAGGAACGCGAGCGGCCGTTGGTGTCGATGGTGCGGCGCATCAGGATGCGCTCATCCTCGACAGGCAGGTCGCTCTCGGAAAGCCAGTTTTTCAGGGTGGGAATATGGGAAAAATCGAATTCAGCGGATAACTCGGCGCGATCACACCCGCTACGCACCACGCCGGCATCGCCGCGTTCGCCCAGTACTAGCGCCAGCGCATCGATCAGAATGGATTTGCCCGCGCCCGTTTCGCCAGTCAGAACCGTAAAGCCGACGTCAAACTCCAGACTCAGACGGTCGACGATGACAAAATCACGAATATCCAGCGATAACAGCATTTACGAGCCCTTAGAGTTTTTCGCCCCAGCGCAGTTTCTGGCGCAGGGTATCGTAATAACTGTGGCCAAGCGGGTGAAGCAGTCGGATATTGTTTTCCGAGCGCCGCACCACGACCCAATCGTTCATCTGCAAGTCGATATAACTTTGGCCATCCAGATGGACGCTACAGTCGACTGCGTGCAAAACCAGTATCTCCATCACGCTATGGCTGTTCACGGCGATGGGGCGATTGCTCAAGGTGTGCGGGCAAATCGGTACCAGTACCATGGCTTCCAGCGTGGGGTGCAAAATGGGCCCGCCGGCAGAAAGTGCATAAGCGGTCGAACCCGTGGGTGTGGCGACCACCAGACCATCGGACCGTTGGCTGTAAACGAACTGTCCATCGATAAAAACTTCCAGCTCGATCAACCGGCCAGACATCCCTTTACTAACCACGATATCGTTAAAAGCATAGGCCTGATACACGATGTGTCCCTGACGCCTGACCACGGTATTCAGCAGAAATCGATCCTCGGCCGAATACTCGCCAGCCAGAATTTCCTCTATGGTCGGCAGCATCTCCTCCACCGAAACATCTGTCAAAAACCCCAGATGCCCTTGATTGACGCCCACCAGCGGCACTTTGTATTCGATGAGCTCGCGCGCGATATTCAACATGGTGCCGTCGCCGCCCATCACGATGACAAGGTCGGCGTTCTGGCCGATTTCCGCCATGCTGGCAGAGCGGTAAGGGCACGACCCGATGCGCTCGGCGGTCTGTTGCGCCAGCAAAACATCGAGTTGTCGTTCCCGCAGAAAATTCGCCAAGCGCAGCAGCGGTTCGCTCAGTTCGGCGCTGTTGTACTTGCCCACCAGGGCAATGGTTTGAAAAGAAGGTTTCATAATCGGGCGATTATAACCGGAAGTGTCTGCCTGAATGAGGACAAGAAATTCAACCCCGGACAATCGTGTCAGCACGATCAAAGTAATGAATGTTCTGGGGTAGAATGCGCCGATGCTCAACGAACGTGCGCAACTCCTGCTCAAAACCCTGATCGAGCGATATATTGCCGAAGGGCAACCGGTCGGTTCGCGCACCTTATCGAAATATTCCGGGCTGGATCTGTCGGCAGCCACCATCCGTAACGCGATGGCAGACCTTGAGGAGATGGGCTTTATCATCAGCCCGCACACCTCATCGGGGCGTATCCCCACGCAGCGCGGTTACCGGTTTTTTGTCGATACCCTGCTCACTGTGCAACCGCTGAATGCCGCACAGGTTCACCGCCTGGAAAACCAGTTACAGCCCAACGACAAGCAGCGGCTGATTACCTCGGCCTCGCACCTGCTTTCCGATCTGACCAGTTTTGCTGGCATCGTCATGACGCCCAGACGCAGGTCCCCCGCATTCAGACACCTGGAATTTCTCCCGCTCTCCGATAAACGCATTCTGCTGATCATCGTCACAGAAGACGACAATGTGCAGAACCGAATCATTTTGACCGAAAAAACCTACAGTGCGTCCAACCTCAGTCAGGCTGCGCAATTTTTCAACCAGCACTACGCCGGATGTACGCTGGAAGAGGCCCGCATCCGTATGCAGGAAGAACTGCAACGCCTGCACTCGGACATGAACACCCTGATGGCAGCCGCCATGGAGGCCAGTTCGCAGGCGCTGCAACCGAGCGAGGGCTATATCCTTTCCGGCGAGCGGAACCTGTTGCATGTCGATGATCTGTCTTCCAACATGACCAGCCTGCGCAAGCTGTTTGACGCCTTCGAGCAGAAAACCACCCTGGTCCAATTACTGGATGTCAGCCAGAGCGCTCAGGGCGTGCAGATTTTTATCGGTGGCGAATCCGGCCATGCTCCGCTCGACGAATGCAGCGTGGTCACTGCGCCCTACGAGGTGGATGGTCAGATCGTCGGCACACTGGGCGTGATTGGCCCAACCCGTATGGCCTATGAGCGCGTTATTCCGATCGTTGACGTCACCGCCAAGCTGCTGGGCAGCGCGCTTTCCTATCACTGAACTTAATAAATAACTCGTTTAACCACGAAATACACGAAACACACGAAAGTATTCAAATACCCAAGGGCGCAAGTAGATACAAGACAACTATTCATCACTGAATGGTCGAATAGACAAAGACGCTTAACCAATTGTTTGGTTTCGTGTATTTCGTGTATTTCGTGGTAAATAAAGGGTTATAGGATATATGGAAAAAACAGGCATCCTGCTGATCAATCTTGGCACCCCTGACGCCCCGACAAAGCAGGCATTGCGCCGCTATCTCAAGCAGTTTTTGAGCGACCCGCGCGTCGTCGAGATACCGCGTTTCATATGGTGGCCTATCCTTAACGGCATCATCCTGAATACTCGCCCCAACAAATCCGCCCGGAAATATGCGCAAATCTGGACGGCTGACGGTTCGCCCCTGCTGGCGCATACGCGCAAGCAGGCCACCATGCTCAAGGGGTATCTGGGCGAGCGCACGCGAACGCCGCTGGTCGTCGATTTTGCGATGCGTTACGGCAACCCCTCGATTCCATCGGCCTTGGCCCGTCTCAGGGAACAAGGCTGTGAGCGCATTCTGATTGTTCCGCTCTACCCGCAATATGCCGCGAGCAGTACAGCTACCGCTCTGGACGCTGTATTCGAAACCCTGCAGCGCGAGCGCAATATCCCTGAATTCCGCGTGATCAAGCACTACCATGACCACCCCGGCTATATTTCCGCGCTGGCCAACAGCGTGCTCGACTACTGGATGCAAAATGGTCGTCCGGACAAATTGATCATGAGCTTTCACGGCATCCCCAGGCGTAGCGTGGAACTGGGCGACCCCTACTACCACGAATGCCAGAAAACCGGCGCTTTGCTGGCCGAAGCGCTGGGTCTGGCGGAAGACAAATTCCAGATCACTTTTCAATCCCGCTTTGGCCGCACCGAATGGCTTCAGCCCTATACCGCCCAGACCTTGCAAACACTAGGCAAGCAGGGCGTAGGGCGAGTTGATGTCATCTGCCCCGGCTTTTCCTCTGACTGTCTGGAAACGCTTGAAGAAATCGCCATGGAATGCAAGTCGGATTTTCTGAAGGCCGGGGGCAAGGACTATCACTACATCCCCTGTCTCAACGAGCGCGATGACTGGATCAAGGCATTGTGCGACATCGTGCTCAAACAGTTGCAGGGCTGGATGGATTAAAGTTTCCCCTTTTTTGGGTCGATAACAGATGTGTCTCTTAACTCTCCAGGAAACACCGGGAGTCCATCATGAAAATCGATAGCAGCAATATCCTTCTCTCCAGCCAACATACTTTGGTCGAACAGCAAACCCGACAGGAATCCCTGCGCATGTGGGCGGGCGACCGTCGCCCCATCACGTTACCGGAATTGCCGCCTGCGCCGCCTCGGATGCGGCTGGATAGCGTCTCGATTTCGCAGGAAGCCAAGACGGCTCAAAAGACCGATCCCGCTGGCGATGCCCAGGAAGCCATTGAAAATGACCCGCGTATGCAGTTAGTCATCAGCATGGTCGAGGCATTGACAGGAAAAAAGATAAAGATCCTGTCCTTGAAGGACTTGCAGTCAGTCAATGCGCCATCTGCTGAAGCCATTCGCGACCCTGGTCAGCAACCGCCGTCCCCGCCGCCCAGAGCGGGTTTTGGCATTGAATATGACCTGCACGAAACCCGCTACGAAGCCGAACAAACCAGTTTTTCCGCCCAAGGCGTCGTCAAAACCTCGGATGGCAGGGAAATTGTTTTCGACCTGCAACTTTCCATGAGCCGTGAGCATCTGGAGCAAACCGATGTCAGCATCCGTTTGGGCGATGCCGTTCGCCAGACAAAAGACCCGCTGGTGCTCAATTTCAATGGCAATGCGGCTCAACTGAGCAGCACAAAATTCAGCTTCGACCTCGATAGCGACGGGCAGGCAGAAAATATTTCCTTTGTTGCGCCAGGCAGTGGCTTTCTGGTGTTCGACAAGAATCAGGATGGGCTTGCCAACAATGGCAGCGAGCTGTTTGGCGCGGTTTCCGGTGATGGCTTCGCCGAACTGGCCGCGCACGATCTGGATGGCAACCGCTGGATAGATGAAAATGATGCTGTTTTCAGTCAACTGAAATTATGGACCAGGGATGGCGCTGGTCAAGATCAGTTAGCCACCTTGAGCGAAGCAGGCATCGGCGCGCTTTACCTGGGTAAGGTTGCCACCGAGTTCAGCCTGAAAAATGCCGATCAGCAACTGGATGGCCAGGTACGCGCCAGCGGCGTTTATCTGAACGAAAATGGCACTGCTGGCACCCTGCAGCAGATCGATTTGGCGGTATGACGCGAATATTGCAAAACAGGTAGCTTGAACCTGCATCGATAAAATCCTTATATCCATGTGCTTGAAATGGGCAAATACATGCCCATATCGAGTGCAGACTTAATAAAGGAGCCCTGTTGATGCAAGACGAACAACTCAATTCCACACTCGAACAGCAAGCCGAAACGGCACAAGCCGATACCACGCCAAAACATGAAATCGAAATCATGCCTAGCCTGGAAGAGTTGCTGAAGCAGGCCGAACTGTCCGCCCAGGAACACCACGATGCCTGGCTGCGTGCCAAGGCTGACGCCGAAAATATCCGCAAACGCGGGCAAGCCGATGTTGCCAACGCGCACAAATATGCGGTGGAAAATTTTTCCAACGAATTGCTGGCGGTCAAGGATAGCCTGGAAGCCGCGCTGAGCGTTGAAGCCGCAACAGTCGAAAGCCTGAAGAGCGGTGTCGAGCTGACGCTGAAACAACTTGTCAGCGCATTTGAAAAATCCAGCATCAGCGAACTCAACCCGGTGAACGATAAATTCGATCCCCACAAGCATCAGGCCATCAGCATGGTGGACAGTGATGCTGCGCCCAATACGGTGGTGACGGTTTTGCAGAAGGGCTACCAGTTGCATGACCGCATCCTGCGCCCGGCGCTGGTGATGGTTGCCAAATCCAAAGACGCATAAGCTGCTTGAAACCATTCAGCATAACCCCACATTAGTGGCAAGGGCTTTTAAGCCCGTCCAACATTTATAGAGGAAATATCATGGGAAAAATTATCGGTATTGATCTGGGCACCACCAATTCCTGCGTCTCCGTGATGGAGGGTGGGCAGCCTAAAGTCATCGAAAACTCGGAAGGCACGCGCACCACGCCTTCAATCGTTGCCTACGCCGAAGATGGCGAAATTCTGGCTGGTGCACCAGCCAAGCGTCAGGCAGTGACCAACCCGAAGAACACGCTGTATGCGGTGAAGCGCCTGATCGGTCGTCGTTTTGAAGAAAAAGAAGTGCAGAAAGACATTGGTCTGATGCCTTACTCTATCGTCAAGGCTGACAACGGCGATGCCTGGGTGGAAGTGCGAGGCAAGAAAATGGCGCCGCCAGAAGTCTCCGCCCAAGTGCTGCGCAAGATGAAGAAAACCGCTGAAGATTATCTGGGAGAAGAAGTGACCGAAGCGGTCATCACCGTCCCGGCTTACTTCAACGACAGCCAGCGCCAGGCCACCAAGGACGCCGGGCGTATCGCCGGCCTGGACGTGAAGCGCATCATCAACGAGCCAACTGCGGCTGCGCTGGCATTCGGCATGGACAAGAAAGAAGGCGACCGCAAGATCGCGGTGTATGACCTGGGTGGCGGTACCTTCGATGTTTCCATTATCGAAATCGCGGAAATCGACGGCGAGCACCAGTTTGAAGTGCTCTCCACCAATGGCGACACCTTCTTGGGCGGCGAAGATTTCGACAATCGCCTGATCGACTATCTGGCCGACGAGTTCAAGAAAGAGCAGGGCATCGACCTGCGCAATGACTTGCTGGCCAAGCAGCGCCTGAAAGAAGCGGCTGAAAAAGCCAAGATCGAACTGTCTTCGACCACGCAAACCGAAGTCAATCTGCCCTACATCACAGCAGACGCTTCCGGCCCCAAACACCTGGTAGTCAAAATTACCCGCGCCAAGTTCGAGTCGCTGGTGGAAGAGCTGATCCTGCGCACGGTCGCGCCTTGCCAGCAAGCCATCAAGGATGCTGGCGTCAAAATCACTGATATCGAAGACATCATTCTGGTTGGCGGCCAGAGCCGCATGCCGCTGGTGCAGGAAAAAGTGAAGGAGATTTTCGGCAAGGAGCCGCGCAAGGACGTTAACCCGGACGAGGCCGTGGCCGTGGGTGCATCCATTCAGGGCGGCGTGTTGCAAGGCGAAGTCAAGGACGTGCTGCTGCTCGACGTGACCCCGCTTTCGCTGGGCATTGAGACCATGGGCGGCGTGATGACCAAGCTGATCCAGAAAAATACCACCATTCCGACCAAGGCGTCACAGGTTTTCTCCACCGCTGAAGAGAACCAGAATGCGGTCACCATCCATGTCCTGCAAGGTGAGCGTGATGTTGCATCCGGCAACAAGAGCCTGGGGCAATTCAATTTGTCCGACATTCCACCTGCACCGCGTGGCATGCCACAAATTGAAGTCACGTTCGATATCGACGCCAACGGCATTTTGCATGTGTCTGCCAAAGACAAGGCGACCGGCAAGGAAAACAAGATCAAGATCCAGGCCAGCTCCGGCTTGAGCGACGAAGAAATCAAGCGCATGGAGCAGGACGCCGCTTCCCACGCCGAGGAAGACCGCAAGGTTGTGGAACTGGTGGGGATTCGCAACCAGTGCGACAACATGATTCACTCGGTCAAAAAATCCTTGACCGAGTACGGCGACAAAATCAGCGCTGAAGAAAAAACGGCCATCGAAGCCGCGATGAAAGACGCAGAAGAAGCGCTCAAAGGTAACGACAAGGACACCATCGAAGCCAAAACCAAGGCGCTGGCCGAAGCGTCCCACAAGCTGGCCGAAAAGATGTATGCCGAACAGCCACAAGGGCAGGCAGCAGGTGGTGAGCAAAAGGCTGAAGACGATAATGTCGTGGATGCCGAATTTACCGAAGTCAAGGACGAGAAGAAGTAAAGCGTGAATAACGCTCAGAAAATGTAGGTCGGGTTAGGCGAAGCCGTAACCCGACAAACCCAACAAAACAGGTTTTGCATATTTGGATTTGTCGGGTTACGCGATAAAGCTGCTAACCCAACCTACATGAATCAATCTGGGTGTTATTTCGCAAGCGTACCTAATTCTCAACCATGAGGCACACGGGGGTTTGATTTTCCCTCGTGTTCCCCGCGCACCCCGTGGTTAAATAAAAATGTCAAAAAAAGATTTTTACGAAATTCTCGGCGTCAACCGCGACGCTTCCGATGACGAGCTAAAAAAAGCCTATCGCAAACTGGCGATGAAGTACCATCCGGACCGCAATCCGGATAATCCCAAGGCGGAAGAGCACTTCAAGGAAGCCAAGGAAGCCTACGAAATCCTGTCGGATGCCGGAAAACGCACCGCCTACGATCAATACGGTCATGCCGGGGTTGATCCGCAAGCCGGCATGGGCGGTGCGGGTGGCGCGAGCGGTTTTGCCGATGCCTTTGGCGACATTTTTGGCGACATTTTTGGTGGCGCAGGCGGACGAGGCGGGCATTCCAATGTCTATCGCGGCGCTGACCTGCGTTACAACCTGGAAATCTCCCTGGAAGACGCGGCGCGCGGCGCAGAAACCAAAATCCGCATTCCCACCATGGAAAAGTGCGGAACCTGTAGCGGTTCCGGCGCCAAGCCCGGCACCCAACCTGTCACCTGTACCACCTGTGGCGGACATGGCCAGGTCAGGATGCAGCAGGGGTTTTTTTCCATTCAGCAAACCTGCCCAAAATGCCATGGCAGCGGAAAAATGGTGCAAAGCCCATGCGGCATTTGCCAAGGCTCCGGGCGCGTCAAGCAGCACAAAACGCTGGTCGTCAAGATTCCATCCGGCGTCGATGAAGGCGACCGTATCCGCTTGTCAGGCGAAGGTGAAGACGGCGTCAACGGCGGCCCCTCCGGCGACCTGTATGTAGTCATCCAGATCAAGCCGCACGGCGTGTTCCAGCGCGACCACGACGACCTCCACTGCGAAATGCCGATCAGCTTCACCGACGCCGCCCTGGGCGGGGAAATCGAAATCCCCACCCTGGATGGCCACGCCAAGCTCAAAATTCCTGCCGAAACGCAAAGCGGGAAAATTTTCCGCCTGCGTGGAAAAGGCATCAAAGGCGTTCGTAGCCAGCACCATGGCGACTTGATGTGCCATGTCATGGTGGAAACGCCGGTCAACCTGACAGATCGCCAGAAGGAACTGCTGATGGAGCTGGAAACGCTCAATCAGGCAGATGGAGATCGGCATAATCCGAGAGCGAAGTCGTGGATGGATAAGGTGAAGGCGTTTTTTGGGTAAATGTAGTTCTTGCGGCGTTACCTGTCAGAGCTTGGCGTTCCTTGCGTGCCTGACATCGTGGTGATATGTTGCATATCATTCTGGCCATGCATGAACTGGAGTTTTAATGCCACTCGTCAAGGAAGCAGCCGCTTTTTCCCCATCCGATTATCTGGAATGGGAAAAGGGTAACGAAATCAAACACGAATATCTGGATGGCGAAGTATTTGCCATGGGCGGAGACGTGTTCGCCATGGCTGGCGCGAGTGATGCGCATGTCACGGTCGCAGGCAATATTTTCGCTATTCTGCGTAACCATGCACGCGGCAGTTCATGCAGAACCTACATGGCGGACATGAAAGTCCGGGTCGAAACCGCCAATGCCTTTTATTACCCGGATGTAATGGTGACTTGCGACCCGCGCGACACTTCTGCGGAATACTTCAAAAGCCACCCAGCCCTGATTGTAGAAGTACTCTCCCCCTCCACAGCGGCTTTTGATCGGGGCAAGAAATTCGCCGCCTATCGCACGCTGGAAAGCCTAAGCGAATACATGCTGGTCGAAACGGACGCCATCAACGTGGAAATTTTCCGCCGCGATGCGAGCGGACACTGGGTGCTATACACCTACGCAAAAGGAGAAGAGGTAGAACTGCAAAGCGCCGCCCTGAAAATGCCAATTGATGCTATTTATGAAGACGTGGCTTTTGAAGCCGCCCTGCCTTCTTGATGCTATCCAAAAACGTGAAATTTCGGAGTGGTGTTCCGATATTTCATGGATTACCCCCATTCAACATCCGCATAGATAGCATCCAGCGTCACGCTGACATCCAGGCAATCAAGCCGAACTTCGCCGCCCGATGTGACATACTCGGTGCGCCAGTCTTTGCTACGGCGATAAATCTCGACCCGTTTGACATCCTGTGCTACCAGCACATATTCCTGAAGGCTGGGCAAACTCTGGTAAGCCAGCAGCTTCTCGCGCCGGTCGATGCGTTCCGTGGATTCGGATAACACCTCAACAATCAGGCAAGGCTGACTGCAAAAATAGGGATCCCGGTCAGCAGGGTTGCAGGACAAGAGCAAGTCCGGGTAATAGAACACCGATTTATCAGCGATGTTCAAACGTACTTTCATGTCCGAGGTAAAGAGTTGGCAATGTTTGCTACGCGCAGCCGGAGTCAAGGCAAAAGCCAGCGCATTGACAACCAAGCCATGCGATCGGCTTGCTCCGCCCATTGCATAGACCTGACCATCGACATATTCGTGCCGGACTTCACTGCGCAGTTCACCCTCGATGTATTCTTCGACAGGGATGAAGCGATTGACGGCAGGGACGGGGGGCATGGCACAATCCTCCTGGGTAGAGATAGTCGCAGTTTAGCACAAGGCAAAATCCTATTGAGCTTCGCGCCTTTGAGGGTCGCGGTTGATCAGTTCAGCCATAGCCAACTCAATGAGGTGGTTAAAGCCGCTAACCCTACCTCGTTCAGCATGAGAATAAATTTGGCTCATTTCGCAAATCATGTTGTTAAGCCGCCCCACCCAGCGCCATCGTGAGCCACTGAGCGGGGTTCGGGCCGTTTCCGCTGTCACGGTCAAGCGCCCGGAACCAGCCCAGGTAGTTGGCCAGATAGCACGTTGCCACACCGCGAAACTTGTAGACCCAGCCTTTGAGACGGCTATGGTACGCATTGACGTTTTGCACGTGCCAGGCGCCGTTGACTCGA
>JAUYFQ010000148.1 GCA_030690895.1 Sulfuricellaceae bacterium | reverse complement strand
ACACTCGAAATTGGGCGCCCATCGGCGCCGTGACGCTTAACCCCGAACGCGACTCCATCATAAAAACGCATTTGGCGGATAACCATATTCAGCCGTTGGCTGCATGAACGAGGCGACAACTATCTTGACACGCGCCGGCTTCCACGGTTGAAAATCGACCTCAGATCACTCCGGGTTGCTCCAGCCCAAAAAGGCCGGATAATGGCGCAATCGGGGGATCAAATTTAGATGTGGTTTAATCCATATTCCTGGTCAATTTTGTAAGCTGACCAACATCAATGTGTCTAATCCTTTGAGTACCAGCTTCATCGAAGCTGGCTTGACACAGATAAGTACATAGTCGAAAGGCATTCTTAGCAAAGTATCAAACTCGGCTCCCGCCTATAAATTTTTCCCTAACCCTAAGGAGAGCATACATGCTCGAGAAACTACGTGGCAGGTCGTTGGTCATCAATCAGGCGGTAGTATTAAGCGTCCTGCTGATATTAGGCGTCATCGGATTTTTGGGGATGCGCGACATGAAAATATCTGCCGATCTTATGGGTCAGGGAAAAGATGTCGTAGCTGACATTCTGCCCCCTCCTCTCTATCTGATTGAGGCTCAATTGGTCAGCAACGATTTATTCTACGCTGTGACTATGGAACGTCAGCCACTTATTGATAAACTGCATGCACTTAAAAAAGAGTATGACAGTCGCAACATTTTCTGGGATGCAAGCAATCTTGATCAGGATCTGAGATCCAGCTTGATGGGGGAACAACGCAAACATGCTGACTTGTTCTGGGACGAGGCATTGGCGCATTTTGTCCCTGCGATTCAGGCCAACGATAAGGAAGCCGCTCGCACCTCGGCGCAAAATCTCCGAAATCACTACGAAGCACATCGTAAAGGTGTGGACACAACGGTCATCCTGGCCAGCAAATACGCGAGTGACAAACTCGATTTCCTGACGTTGACTGCCCAGCGGGGTTACCTGAAACTAGGCGTTGCCGCAGGTCTTGGCTGCGCGCTAGTGCTCCTGCTGACAGTGCCAACCATCAACCGCATCTACCGCAGCCTGCGCGAGGCGGAAGAGGCTGCCACGGCCATTGCGGCTGGCAATCTCTCACATCCCATGCCACATGCTGGCAAGGATGAAGTCGGCAAGCTGGTAGGAACAATTTCAATCATGCGCGACAATTTGCGTGAACTTGTTGCAGCGGTCCACCAAAATGTCGAGGCCGTTACACAAGCGGCGGGTGAACTCGCAACAGTCTCCAACAATAGCGCCCAAGTCAGCGAAAATCAGTCTGCGGCTGCATCCAGCATGTTCTCAGCAATGGTTCAGTTGTCAGAGTCCATCGATCAAGTGGAAGCACATTCCCACAAAGCACGCGATGTCGCCCTGATTTCAGGCAAACAATCCGAGGAAGGCAGCCGCATCATCCACGAAGCGGCAGATGGAATGCGTTTGATTGCCCAAGCAGTCAATGCCACTGCGGACACCCTCCGTGAACTGGAAAACTTTTCCGGTCAGATCTCCAGCGTTGTCAATCTCATCAGAGAAATAGCCGAGCAAACCAACCTTCTCGCCTTCAATGCCGCCATTGAAGCGGCTGGCGCAGGTGTGCACGGGCAACGCTTTTCTGTTGTCGCGTCCGAGGTAAGGAAACTCGCAGAAAGCACTGCCAATTCGACCGAAGAAATATCCAGCATGATAGAAAAAATTCAGCGGGGCACTCAACGTGCCGTGCAGGTAATGGAAGCGGGCGTACAGCAAGTGAATGAAGGGGTAGAGCAGGCCAACAGGGCGGGAGAATCGGTGACCAGCATTCGTACCAGCAGTGCGCAAGTCACCCGCTCCGTGGACGAAATTGCGTTCGCATTGAAGGAACAGGTTTCCTCGACGAGGGAAATTTCACGCATGGTGGAACGAATTGCCCAAAGCGCCGAGGCAAACAGCCTCACGGGAGCAAAAACCGCTTCCTCCGCCGATCAGTTGGAAGGGCTCGCACGACAATTAAAAAGCCTGGCTGGCAAATTCCGGATTACGTGATACACAAAGCCATGCGCCTTTACTGGCAGACTGAGTATTGCCGCCGCGTGATAAAGCATCCCTAATGATTTAGGGATTCACATCAGGATCAATAAAAGCCTGGGCGAACAACTGATCGAGTGAGGAACGTATTTCAGCGGGGACGAACGTAAAGTAGATTTCGTAGCACCCTTCATTCTGCGATTTCAGCACCTTGGCGTATGCGGGATCCTGTTCTATCTGCACACCAAACGAGGACGGGTAAAACTTGAGGTTTGAAAGTGCAGGCAAGGCAACAGGCGAAAGCAATAGTGCGGATTTTCCAGCCAAGTGTGTGATGCGCCCTTTTTGCACATCACCAGAAGCTTGCTTGCCATCCAGCATCTCAAAGTCAATCTCTAGAGCCTGAGTCAAGGTGCGGTAGGATACTAATTTTTCTGGCAATATTTGCTGATAAGGGCCGAGGATTCCAGTAATTTCGTAAATCGTGACTGGCTTTTTAATCCCCTTGAATGGCACAACCAGTTCGCTCCCTACTTTAACTTCACTGGATAGCGCTTTAAGTGTGGATTCTGTCACCAGAATCTGGCCACCAACGGTGAAGGATTCTACCCTGGCAGCCAAATTGACGTTGCTGCCGACCGCCGCGTATTTAACCCGCATGTCAGAGCCCACGTTACCGGCGATTACCTTACCAGTGTTGATGCCAATCCCCATTTCCAGCTCGGGGAGGCCTTTCTCTCGATTGTTGATGTTGACTTTTTCCATAGCCAACTGCATTTCGATGGCACAGGCAATGGCGCGATCAGAATCATCCAGACGCATATTGGGAGCCCCGAACAACATCAGGATGCCGTCTCCCATGATTTCGTTAATGGTGCCGGAGTATTTGAAAATAATGTGGGTCATCACCTTCAAATAGTCATTCAGCATCTCGACCACTGTCTCTGGCGCCAATGCCTCAGAAATTGCTGAAAATCCACGCAGATCTGAAAACATCACCGTCACGGTAAGCGATTGACCGCCCAAATTGAGGCCATCCTGGGAATCGAGTAATTTCTCCACCACCTCATCTGACATGTAGCGGCCAAATGTTTTCTTGATGAACTCGTTCCGGAGATGCAATTCCTTGGTTTTTTTGGACAACTCACCCTGATGGCGGTCATCCATCCGCACCAGCCGCTTGGTCTGGGTGAATAGTTTTTTATATTCCTTGAGCAGATGCGCGTGAGCATCGAAGAGCATTTGATGATCGACCTCTACGCCGCCCTCAGCCAGGAGTTTTTCACCTGCACTGATCACGCCCTCTTCCCGGTTGAAGAGTAGCCCCTCAGCCATTTTTCTCAACCAGATTAAATGTCAGCTCGTCCAGATCTTCCTTGAATTCCTCCCCATATTCCAGGGAACTCTCGTTGCCCACATCATAGATCCAGTTGACGGTAATATTTTTTCCATCTTCTGCAGCCGCATCCAGCAAATCAAACAGGTTCATCAACGCCTTGGATGAACTGGAGTTGAAATAGAGGATTTCGATATTGACAGTAATGGGTGCAGCCTCGTCGTCAGACAGGTATGTCTTGATCCAGTCAAATACCGGTGTATAAAATTCAGAGGGATTCTCAGGGTAGGATTCTCCACTCAGCGCCAGGGTTCCGGTCGACGCGTCAAAGTGGATTTCTGGAGTGGATTCGGTTTTGGCAATTACCAGGTTTTCCATGTCTATGATCTCTTAAATGACAGTTTTAAGGGTAAAAAAAGAACATTCTTCATCTAGTTCGCGAAAGGCGAACTCGATGGGCTGACTGGACTTTCGTGCCATTTCAATAAATCCCAGCCCAGCGCCTTTGCTGTCATCATCTCTTTCCATGCGCCGCTGTTCTTTATAATACTGTTTCAATTCATCCTTGTTCATCTTCTGGATGGGCTCAAGCTTGGAACGCAGTTTCTCAACATTCTCATTTGCAATACGGTTCCCGCAAAGAATGAAAAAGTGGCCATCTTCAAGACCGACAGTAATGGTCCCCACCCCCATTTCATCGGTTCCATCTATGGCAACATCTGGCTTCTCTGCCGAATAGAAAATAATGTTCTGGGTTTGTTCGATTACCAATGAGAACACTTTCAAAATAAGGTTTTTGTCCACATTCTGCATGGACATATTGCTTTTTAACATTTCACCCAGTTTGACCATGAAATCATGCGTCAAAGGCCCGCTAAATGTCAGAAAAATACCTTTTTCAATTGTTTCTTTATGGTAAGTATAAAAATCATCAACCTTCAAGGAAATCTCCTAACAGATAAATTCTGTATGCCAGCCATTGCAACTATTCATTAAGTAACAGGGCAACACACAGTTAAATGTGCGAAGCCATTTTGTATGAAAAACGTTCAAATCTTGAAGCCAATCACCGAAACATCATCCCGCCTTTGCTCCTCCCCCTGATAGGAGATCAAGGTATTCAGCATAAATGCGCGTTGTTGCTCCAGTGGAAGCAGGTAGGCATCTTCGATCAATTTCTTGAAACGCCCCTTGCCAAAGCTAAATCCCTTGTCTCCACCAATCTGATCCAGGATTCCATCCGTAGCCATATAAAACACCATCCCGGGGCGCACCTCTACCTCATGGGTTTCATACTCCTGAGTGAGCGGTATCCCGCGATAACCTATCCCCTTCTTGGTGCCTTTAATAATACTGGCCACCCCATCCTCAGTGTAAAACAATTCAAAGCGTGCGCCGGAAAAGTACAGCCGCGACTTGTCTCCCGTCAGGTAACAAACCCCCAATTCGAGCCCATCATCAGAATAACCGTCACTGGCATCCTGGTGTAGCATGTTCTGCACGATCCGGTTCATTAGCTGGATGAATCCGCCCACGTCACCAGGCATCACTTCCCGAATCACGATCTCCAGCGCACCAGCCGAAATCAAAGTCATAAACGCGCCCGGCACACCATGGCCAGTACAGTCACCCAGAATGACCAGCGAACCCTCACCCCATGGCCGGCACCAATAGATATCCCCGCCCACGACGTCTCTTGGCTCCCACAGTACAAAATGTTCGGAAACAATACTGTCAAACCGGCCTGCCGGTGGCATCAGGGATTTTTGTATGTATGACGCGTACTGGATACTGTCATGTACATGGTGCAGCGCTTTTTCCAGCTCCAGCGTGCGCTCCTGGATCTTGACCAGCAACTGGCGGTTCTCATCCTGGATCTTTTTCTTCTCCAGCACCCTCTCCACAGCCAGGGAGATCGTATCCTGAACATTCTCATCCTTGACCAGGTAGTCGTTGGCGCCGCTGTTGATAGCTTCAATCGCGATGGATATCTCGTTATTGCCCGACATGACAATGATCGGCTGCGTCATCCCCTCCTGACGAGCCCTCTTGATCAAGGCAAGGCCATCCATTACCGGCATATTCATATCCGAGATCACCAACTCGATGGACTGATCCGCCTGCAAGCGGTTAAATGCCTCCAGTCCATTCTCAGCAGATTCAACCTCATATTTTTCAGTGGCAAGAAGCAGATCCGAGAGATATTCCCGGGTCAAGAAATCGTCGTCAACAACCAGAACTTTCATTTTATCCACACTTAGCTTCCTAGCAGATCAGAAATCATTTCAATCTGTTCCATTTGTCCATGAAGCGTCTCGACAACCTCATCCAGGTCGGATTGAGTCAGTCCTAGTTGCATGAGTTCCTCCGCTGTAATTTCAGGCGGCATAGCCTTCACCAGATAATCGTCACCGGCTTGAATGGAGTCGGAAAGACGAACGAGCAAAACCAGATTGGCGTGTTGCTCAGGGAGCGTTCTCCCATGATGCTCGGCAATGACGGTGAGTACTTCCTCAGGAAGATGCCAGCTTGATCCCAGCATATTGCCAAGTTCAGTATGCGAAATACCGAACACATCAAGCTCCAATTTCAAAATAGGCGTATCAGGTTTGATTTCCAGCTCGCTAAGATACTTGTCGAACTCCGTCGGCGCCAGATACACCATGGCGAGATGGCCGATATCGTGCATTAAGCCAGCCAAAAAAACCAAGTCATCCGCTATCCGAGATTCGCGAGGCAGCTTCATGTTCAGGGCTTTCATTCCAATAGCCACAGAAAAACTGTGAAACCAGAACTTCTTGAGACTAAATAGCCCGCCAGACCGGAGCGTTAACGGCTCCAGCAGCGCAAAGCCAAGTGCAACCGACTTGACCTTGCTGATCCCGAGCCGCATGATCGCGTCTCTGACCGAGCACATTTTTTTCCCCGAAGAATACAACGCGGAGTTGGCCAGGCCAATCACGCGCGCAGAGATCAAGGGATCGGTTTCCACCACCCTTAAAAACTCCAACTCCCCCTCATCAGAATCCAGATCCAAACTCAAAATTTTCTGGGCAATGGCGGAAACGGTTGGCAACGCACCCGTTTTTAATATTTTTTCACGAAGATAACTATTGGTACTGTTCATGACTACATGTATACCTGAATGAATGCTTCACTCTGAGCGTTTTCGACAGGGCCGAGTCCACCGCAGCCGCCATCCCCTGAGGGGACTGATATATTGCTCAAGCCCCACTGACACCTTTCGGTCTTAAATTGAATCTATCAAACAGCCAACCCAATGGAGCTCTGCTAGTTGGAGCAACATGCCTAATCTGGCAAGACCTCTACCAGGGTCTGGACGGTAGACAGAAGATTGGATTGCTCAAAACTCCCTTTGACAATATAGGCATTGGCCCCCGCCTGCATCCCCCGCCGCTTGTCTTCCTCTTTATCCCTTGAGCTAACTATGACGATCGGCGTGTGTTTATAGGCATCGTCCTTACGTAGTTTTTCCGTCAGGGAAAAACCGTCCATACGAGGCATCTCTACATCCGACACGATCAGATCATACTGGAACGATTGCGCTTTTTCGTAACCGTCAAGTCCATCCGTCGCCACATCAACATGATATCCGAACGATTCCAAAATACTGCGCTCAATTTCCCGAGTATTCACGGAATCATCGACTACCAGAATATGCACTGACTTTACGCTGGCGTCAGCGTGGATCGTCTTTGATGTACGAACATTTTTCGCATGCGCAAATACTTTAGAAATATTTAGCACAATCACAATGTCGTTTTTTCCCGTCAATGCAACGCCTGAAACCAAGCCATTATTTTTCATATGTTTCGGGAGGACTTTAATCTCCATGTCCTCTTCGCTGATCAAGGAATCCACGATCACACCAAGCAACTCGTCAGCGTAAGACAGCACCATCACCATGGCGTATTGCTCTGCTGGTGCACCGGGAATATCCACAATACTGTTCAGATGCACAACGGGAATGAGCTTTTCTCTGAGACGGATTGCCTTTTTGTCTACAACATCAATGATTTCACTGTACTTGATTTTCATTACTTCAGTAATCGAACTGACGGTAATACCAATTAGCGCCCCGCCTACTTTGACCTGAAATACCCTCATAATGGCCAAGGTAAGCGGCAACTTGATGTGAAACGTAGTGCCCTGCCCTTCTACAGTTTGAATATGAACGGAACCCTTGAGCTGCTCCACGATCGTATTTTTCACTACATCCATCCCGACTCCGCGTCCCGAGATGTCTGTAATGAAGGTGCTGGTCGAAAACCCCGGCATAAAAATCAGATTCAGAATCTGATTTTCTGTCATTTCATCCAAGGCATTCATATCGTACAGTTTTTTCTGTACAGCCTTTTCCTTTAGCTTTTGAACTGAAATTCCACCACCATCATCCGAAATATCAATGCAGACACTCCCCGCATCGTAGCCTGATTTAATCTTGATCACGCCAGTGGAGGGCTTTCTGGCCCTCGTTCTCTCATCAGGCGACTCGATACCGTGGTCTATGCTATTTCTGATCATGTGCAGTAGCGGATCACCAATTTTATCGATGATGGTTTTGTCCAACTCGGTTTCATCACCTTCTGTAACCAGTTCAACCTTCTTGCCACATGAAACCGATATATCCCGGACATATCGATGATACGCGCCAAGAATGGTGGATATCGGGAGCATCCTCATCCTGGATACATTTTCCAGCAGTTCCTCAGTCAGGATATTCTGGTATACCAGATCATTCTTGTAATCCAGATCAAGCTGCCTGAGCATGACATTGATTTTCTGGGTTAATTGCACCGCCCCTTGATACGCTTCGTCCGCGTAATCCAGACTTGAAATCTGATCCAGATTTTTTGCAGACTCTCTACGAATCGCCTCGATAAGAGTCAAGCTTCGACGCAACCGGCTTTGATTGGAAACCAACTCGGCCACCAGTTTGGTCGCTTGGTCCAGCTTGTAGGTATCGACCCTTACCGTTTCTGCGTTGGTAATTTTGGCTGGCGACTCAGTTGGCTTTTGCTTTTGCTGAGGAAGAAGCTCTTGAGATACAAGACTAGCCCCAGCGGTGGAATCACTTGCTTCGCCTGGTGACGATGCCGTTCCGTCTATTTGTTTTACTGCTTGTGGCGTTACCTCGTCTGATCCAGTTGACTCAACAGGCTGCGCTTCCTCCGCTTCTGCAACGGTTCCCTGAGCAGCGTTTTGCAGTGCCTCGAGTATTCCGGCCAGATCCTGGTTGTTTTCTCCCCCGTCTCTAACCTCATTTACCATCTCTGAGATTACGTCGAGAGCCTTGAAAACCGTATCGAAAAATGACGCTCCTCTTTTATCTGTTTTCAGGACCTCAAGCGCATCCTCAAGTTTGTGAGCCAATTCTCCAATAAGTGGAAGGCCCAACATTCTGGATGAGCCCTTGATAGTATGGGCAGAACGCAAAATAAGATTAAGCGCCTCTTGCTGCCCTGAGTCTTTCTCTAGCGCGAGCAAACCATCATTCATGTGTTTCAAATGCTCAACTGCTTCGGCCACAAAGCGGGCAATATATTTACTTTTATCGATTTTCATCAGGAATTTCCGGCCTTTTTATGCAGGCCACCTATCTTGTTCATATGGTGCCGGCAAAGATGAATAAGCTGCTCGGCATGGAATGAAAGCGGAAAGTATGTCAAGCCATGGTCGCGGACACCCCTGGTTTCAAGTAATTTCAGAGTCGACCCATACTCACGGTAGGCGCCAGCAAAATCATGCTCTGCATGATAAATTTCTGCCAGATAATAGTGCGGCAACCAGCAAGTGGAACGTATATAGAGCACCGTTTTGAACATTTTCTTTGCCTCGTCGTGCTCATCCTTGACTCTGGCAATTACGCCCAGAAGGAGATGCGCCTCAAGATTCCACTCATCCCGTGCCAGGATTTCATGGCATACAGCGCGAGCGGCATCAATTTTTTCCTGATTGATCAAAACACCCGCCTTCAGGGCGTAAGCCTTTAGCATCGCGACATCAATGCGCAATAGTTCATCAATCCTGGCAATGGCACTGGCATACCTTTTTTGCTCGGCATCGGCAAGCGCCGACTCAAAGAGTGCCGCGACATCCTGATTTTTTACCACAAGCTTCGGCGCTGTCTGCACCTGGTTCGTATTCAGTACAACCTGAGCCGGCGAGGGTTTCGTTGCGACAACAGGCGCCACTGCAGGCGTGGGTAATGGCGCTGGCATGGGCTTTTTTGCATACCCTGCGCCGGCCACCGAGTTTTTATGGTACAGAAATATGTCGCCACACTGCTTAAGGGAGAGAATCCCAACATTGTGATAATAGGTTTCGGTCGAACTGAGAAAAATACGCCCGTCAGGATTCAGCAGGTTGGAGAGATTCTGGAAAATGGCCTGTTGCGTCTCGCGGTCGAAGTAAATCGACACATTGCGATAAAAAATCACATCCATGTTCCGTATAAACGGTGGAAATGGTTGCGTTAAAAGATTACAGACGTTAAAAGTCACACACTCTCGTAGTTGCGAAGAAAGGTGATAGTGATGATCCCGGTGTTTTTCGAAATACTTCAGCAGGATATGTTCATCATTACGAAAGGAGTTTTTCCCATAACGTCCCTTTTTTGCGGTCTCGATAACATTTGTATCGATATCCACGCCATGAATTTCAACACGCGCCTTGATGCCCATTCCATATTTCTCGATCAGTGCAATCAATATGGAAAAGGGCTCTTCTCCCGTTGAACATCCCGCGCTTAAAATTCGAATCTTGTCTTTTTTCCCCGCCAGAATCTGAGGCATGATCGTGTCGCAAAGCAAGTCAAAATGTTGCTTCTCACGAAAAAAATAGGTTTCATTGACGGTAATGAGGTCAATCAGGAGATGAATTTCTTCCTCATCCCGGCTGACGATTTTCAGATATTCGTCATGACCCGGCAACTGCAGGCTGGCAATTCTTTTGCCTATGGCAGATTCAAGCGCGTGAAGGCCGTCATTCTTGAACGTCACACCACATTTTTGCCTGATTAAGGTGCGAAATGGCATCAACATATCCACGCCCGTGTTGGTCACTTTTCGCACCTTACTTTTCGCTCCACCAACTGCTGCAACGTAGCACCGATTTCACCCAATGGGCTGACCTTGTCAACCACGCCCTTGTCGATCGCAACCTTTGGCATACCAAAAACGATGGATGTCGCTTCATCCTGGGCGATGGTATAACCGCCCTGCTCACGAATACTGCGAATCCCTTCCACGCCATCGTCTCCCATGCCTGTCAGAATAACCCCGGCACTATGAGCGCCAAATGCCTTCGCCACCGAGCTGAGAAGCATATTACAGGAGGGGTGGAACAAATCATCCGCAGTGCTGGATACAAGTTTCACCTGGCCGCTGGCATTCACAGTGATATGTGTGCCTGGAGGCGCAAAATAAGCGTGGTTTTCCCGCAGCATCTCCCCATTCGCACCAAATTTAACCTTGATGGGAGATACGCTATTCAACCATTCGACCAAACCATTAACGAACCCGTCATTCATGTGCTGAGCCACAACAATCGGAACAGAGAATCCCTCTTGCATTTCGGAAAAAATCTGAGCCAGCGCACGGGGACCGCCAGTAGAACTGGCAATAGCCACTACCTGCAACGACCTCAGACCTGTTTTCCGTTCGCCCCCTCCGGATAACGGCACAACTGGTTTTTTTTCCTCTATCCCACCGGACTGAGCAAGCGCTTTTTTCCTCTGCTCAAAGGACGGGACACCTGCTCGCGCATCATTCCCTCGCGGCAAAATATGCCGGATAACCTTCATCTTTGAGAGCAGTTTTATTTTTGCAATCAGATCTGAGGCCATCTCCTTGCTGGCAAATGATTTTTGGTAAACATCCAGCGCTCCTTTGGACAAGGCGGAGAACGCAATTTTGGAATGGTCCAGATCGGTAATAACGAGAATGGGAACCGGCGTTGTTGACATGATTCTTTCGATGGCTTCAAGCCCCCCCATCACCGGCATGGTGACATCCATCGCAACCACGTCCGGCATGAGTGAACACGTGAGTTCGACAGCCCGCAATCCATTCTCTGCAGTGCCAACAACTGAAATACCTGTGTCGGCCTCAAGGATATCGGTCAGCATTTCTCTGACCATCAGGCTGTCGTCCACGATCAGCACACGTATATCAGCCACTGCATTACCCAGTACAATAATTTGAACGCGTGAACAAATCAGGCCGCTGTTGTGACGGAATTTTCACTACTGTTTTTCGCCATTTTAAAAACTTCAATCTTTGTTTTTAAAACGTCAGACATGTCGGTCAAATTATGCGTCAGGGTCGAAGTCTGCCGTATGGATGCCGAAGACTGATGCAAGCCCAAATCGATCTCGGTGAGCGCAGACAATACCTGGCTAGACGCGGTCTTTTGTTGTTGAGTCGAAAGCGAAATCTGAATCGCCGACTCGCTGGCGGCCTTGGCTCCTTCCACGATGCTCTTCAACTCCCCTTGGGTCAGCTCAGCTGCCTGAGCACCCTCGTTGATCACCTTGGAGCCATTTTCAGAGGCAACCACCAGGCGGTTGATGGATTTTTGAATTTCGCCGATCTTGCTTTCGATCTCTCCGGTAGATTCCGTCACGTTGTCCGCCAGTCGGCGGATTTCTACAGCCACCACGCTAAAACGCTTGCCCGCTTCGCCCGAACTTGCCGCTTCAATGGCCGCATTGAAAGCAATCATCTTGGTCTGGTCGGCAATCTCATTGATGATCCCCATGATTTTACCGATTTCCTTGGATTTTCGGTCAAGATCCAGGATTTCCGCTATGTTGTGGTTGTTGTCGGAGATGATTTTCTCCATTTTTGACTTCAGCTGGTTAAGAGCTGCAACCCCGCGTTCGGATTCATCCAGGGTATTTCTTGAAGTCAGCGCAACAGAAGTAGCATTTTCCGCAATTTGTGATGAGGAGACCGAAAGCTCTTCCATGGTGGCCGTTATCTCAGTCATGGAGGCCGACTGCTGTGTGGTGATGGCAGCCTGTTCCTCGACTGCCGCAGCGATATCATTGGCAGACCCGTTCACCTGATCAGTCATGGAATGGACATCCCGGACGATAGTGGCCAGATTTTCAATATGCTTGTTGAACCCACTTGCCAGCTCACCGATCTCATTATTTGCATTCACCTTTACGCGCAAACTTGTATCAAGTGACTGGGTAAAATCAGTAATTTGCCGAACCACTGCAAGTATCGGCTGGGTCAAACGAATCCCAACCAGATAGGCAACCACAAAGGAAACCGACAAAATAATCATGAAAACAATGAAGAGGCTTTTAAATACTTCCATACCAACGCCATCGAGCTTCTTGGCGGAAAACACGGCTTGTATCGTCCCGCCATTCTTGATCGACAAGGTTCTGTGGAACAGCAGCACCATGTCTTGCTTGTTAACGCGGTTTTCCTCCTGTCCCAGACTTTTCAGGTCAAGCATGAACTCATTCACCTTTGACTGCGAAATCGCGGCATTGACGTATGTATACTCAACATTGGCAGAAGGAATTACTTCCGAATAGTCGGTTTTGGGTGATCCCGCGCTCATGCCAACCATTCTGAGATAAAGCAGATCCGGGTTACTCTTAAACAGATCCTGAGCTGCGGTGTTCTGCAGATTCATCAAGTTGCCGCCATCAATGTTCCTGGATGCGAGCGATATAATCGGTTGTAGTGAAATTGTACTTTTTTCGACAATTTGCGCATTACGCGACTTGATTTCGCTGACATACATCACTATCCCCATCGTAGCCAGCGACAGCAACACGATGCCCATAATGGCGACAAGAATCTGGGCACGCACTGTATTGATATTTATTTTCACTCTCTCCCCCTCTGTTTGCCTGACGCCCGGGGTTACCGCGCATCAGGCAAACTCTATTCATGCCTTATTTATTTGGCCACCTTGCCACATTGCCCATTGACGCAGAACGAGGTATATCCGGTATGACAGGTGCGGCAAGTTTCTGCACTCAGGGGACCGCTGGCGGTGGAGATATCTTTGCCTTCTTCAGTATAAATCCCATACTGCGCCTTGCCCCCTTTATATCCGGTGACAAATAACACCTTCATTTCTTTCAGGTGAAGAATCATCGCAGGTCCCTCGGGCATTTTTCCATTTCTTGCATCATAGCCAGCCTTGACCGCAGGGTTCACCAGCACAGCCACTTTACCCGGCCCACCTTGTTTCACATTGCAGTATGTCGCTACAGTTTCCTGGTATATCGGCGGCAAGGAGCTCACATTGGCGTCGCAACCGGGCAGTGCACCAATTTTTGTCAATGTAGTGGAAACACTGTTCCACTTTTGCCAATCTGCTGGAAAGGGGGCTTCAGAAGCCGCATTGGCTGTTGCCGCCAGAAAAAACAGACCCAATACCGCCACTGCATTCTTGAAAATATTCACGACTCACTCCTTTTTTGGTTATTTGTACTACTGTCTCACTTCACCCACATCACATCACCTGCTTTATTGCCAATCATCTTGCGAATATCCGCCAAAAAAACCGCTTCATCCGACATCAACGCAATAGCCCACAAACCATTGGGGCCCGTATAGGCATGAATCAATTGAGGCAAGGGGCTCATGACCTCCAGCGGAATCTCCACAATTTCCTCCGGATCGCTCACCACCACGCCCAAACGCTGCTCTCGTCGCATCCACACAGAATCGGACGGCTCAGAGACATAACCACCCTTGGCAAAAATGACTTTCGAGTGGGGGCGCTCGGGAGGTTCAATACCAAGCAGCTCATTCATGGAAACCAGTTTGCATTTTTTTTTATCAACGGTCGCGACATCCACAAAACCGCCGATCTGATCTGTATCAATGCCTATCCGCACCCCCATCACTCGAAAAACGAGCACAGAAAGATAGTGAACGCCGGGCTGTATTCCCGTCATCTCATTCAGCCATTATTTTTTCAAAGATTCGACCCATGTCCAGCATCGTCACGTTCTTGCCCAGATAGAGCGTTTCACCCAGAACGTAAGGACGAATATTTTCACCCAGGGTATTTAAGGGTTGACGCACCGAACTCTTGGGAATTTCCAGCACGTCCTCGATTGATGCCACTCTGATTCCTGAACAAATCTCGCGGCTTTGTGCGATGACAACCTTGGTCCTTGCCGTTTCAGCTTCAGGCGGAAGCTGAAAAAAACGGTTTAGATCAATCACGGATTCCACATCACCCCGTATGTTGACGATTCCCGCAATGAACTCGGGGCAACCAGGAACGGGAGTGATTTTTTCGACCTCCAGCACTTCCTTCGCATCACTGCTGTAAATACCAAACAACTCACCCATCAACTGGAAGATGATGACTTGTACCTGCTCTTCCTCGACATCGACAATCCGATGCCCACTTTTTTTCTGCTTGAGATAATCCAGCACTTCCTCGCTTTTGGATTTTTCCGGCCCCCGCTCTTCATTCTCCGTCATGTATCTAGCCTCAGAGTGTAATTTCGGGGAAAGTCATTGACGTATGGCACAGACAATCCCGTCCATCTTTTTTGGCACGATATAGCCTGACATCCGCCGTTTCGATCAAGGATTCTACGGTCGAAGAAGCATCACTCGTAGCCAGTCCGATGGAGGCCGTAATCCCCGGAATAGGCTCACCATCGGGGTTTGAGATCGATTTCATCCGAACTGCTTTTTGAATCCGCTCGGCCACCGCGACACCACCTTCCAAATCGGTATTCTGTAACAAGACAAGAAACTCCTCACCACCATACCGCGTCGGAAAATCGTAGGGCCGGGCAGTCGTTTTCAATACTTCACTCAGGGCGATGAGTGCACAGTCACCGCTCTGATGCCCTTGCGTATCGTTATATTTCTTGAAGTGATCCACATCGATAAGCAGGATCGTCAATGGGAGGCCATCCTTCTGCGCCTGCTCAAGCAGCCTCGCCAGCACATTGTTAAGCCATCTCCGGTTGTACAGTCCGGTCAACGCGTCAATATTGGCCTGATCTGTCAACTCGCTGATGCGCATCCTGTCCTGGACGATACGGCGGGTATTCGCCTTGATCCACTGGTTCATGAGGCGGAGCAGGTTGCGCGCTACCGGATTGCTATCCACAAGCGCTCCCAGCAAATTTTTATGCACAGGAAAAACCCGACACGCCGTTTTGGCAACGATATAGGCTGATGGCGGGCCGTCATCGATGACCGACATTTCCCCTACCGAGACACCAGCAGGTAATTCGCGAATTTCAGGTGAGTTTGGCGAATCAAAATGCAGCGACAACGTTCCAGATAGCAACAGGTAGACGTGGTGATTATCACGCTCGGGTGTTAGCAATATCGCACCGGGCGCAAGCTCCATCGGAACGGCCTGTTCCAGAACCAGATTCAGGGTACCCTCGGGGACATCCCGAAACAGCTCTGTGTTTGCAAGCTCTTGGGCTAACTGGATCATTGTTTAGTCCTCATTTGGATGGTTAGCAGTACACTGCTTTTTCGAACCAATTACTAAATTTCTACATTTGCCAAAAAGTTCTGGGAGAGAAAAGTTAATTCATTTTACTTGGTTCTGGGAAATCACAAATTCAGCTTACATGTTTTGTATTCGAACTCACCTGACCTTGCATTGTCAACAATTGTATTGTTTTAGGCCCCTCGGATACCGAATTTCCCCCTAAACTTTGAAGTGTCCGATCGTTTCCGAGAGTTTGGACGAGAGCGTCGACATTTCCTTGCTGATTTGTGTCAAGTGGTTAATCGATTGATCCGTGTTGGTAGAGGCAGACAAAATTTCACGAAGGGCGTCCAGTACTTGCTGGCTAGCCGTTTTCTGTTGTTGCGTTGACAGGGAAATTTGCCGCGCCGAGGTATTCGCCTGCTTCGCTGCAATGACAATATCGTCGAGACGTTTTGCTGTGAAAGTACCGGCTTGCTCCCCTGCGGAGATGCTGGCAGAACCTTTTTCGGAGGTGGCCACCAGGCGACCGATAGAATCCTGGATGTCATTGATATTGGCTTCAATTTCCTTGGTCGACGTTGTAACGTTATCAGCCAGATGGCGAATTTCCCCTGCCACCACAGCAAAACGCTTCCCTGCCTCACCCGCGCTCGAAGCCTCGATTGCCGCGTTGAATGCAATGAGTCTGGTTCGATCTGCAATGGTGTTGATTATGTCCATCACTTTGCTAATCTGCGCCGACTTGGCCCCCAGCGCCATGATTTCCTGAAGGCTTTGCTGGTTGTCGCTGTTGATATCATCGATTCGGTCAAGCGTCGTTTGCGCGGAATCAAAACCGGTATGACTGTTTTCCAGTGTTTTGCTGGCGATATCCGCCACCTCCCCGGCATGTTCAGCTATCTGGGAAGAAGAAGCGGAGAGTTCCTCCATCGTTGAGGTAATTTGCACCACCGACCATGACAACTCTGAAGAAGTTTCCGCCTGAATTTCTACAGCCCCGCTGATTCCCTGCGCAACGGTATGAACTGCCGCAGCATGTTCACTGACCTCAACCGCCAAACCTCGAAGCTGTTGCTGCATCTCACGCGTAGCTTGGGCCAGTTCGCCAATTTCATCTTTTCCATCCAGGCGAAGTTCTTGCGAGAAATCCCCCTGAGCCACGCGATTAATCCCCTTCACCAGGATATTAAGCCGACCAACAAGCTGACGAGTAAAAAAAGCGGCCAAGATTAAGCCAAAAATCAAAGCCAGAGCACCGACAACCAGTGCTTCATTCCTTGCAGAGGCAAGCGATTTTTTGAACACACTGGTGTCCATCGCGATCTCTAGCACGCCAATTGTTTTTTCGGTGAAGTCCCTGACTGGAACAACATAAATGGCACAAGGGACACCCTTTATGTCTCGATGATCAAGCAAGGGCGTGCCATCCGACAGAACTCTATTTAAAACAGCGTTATCAATGGCGGACTTCTCACCGAGAGTGGAAGCTACCATTTGGAAGCCGTCATTTGTAGGGACATGTAGACTCGCATCAACGCCATTTTGTGCCTTGAAAGCCTCAAAAAATGACTGACCGAAGCTCATGCCGAACTCAACCGACCCGACATGAGACCCGTTGTGCATGACGGGAACCATGCCACGCAAGCCAAGGCCAGCTACCCCACCCTCAAGTCCTCGGGTAGGTTTTTTTTCCTTGTTGGTCATCACCACGGTATGGCGAAACGAAGAAAGGTCATCACCAAATTTTTCAGCCTTGTGAACACGAAGAAAGGAAATCGCTGGCGGGGTATGAAACTGAAACTGCTCAATGCCATATTCCTTGGACATTTTCTTGAAACCGGGCACAAACAGATTGGCAAGTGATTGACGGTCGGCTGCGTTAAATTTTTCAGCAACCAGAGGAATCGATGCAACCAGGGCACTCATCGACTCGGCCCTGCGACTCTCGGCAGCGATACTGTTGGTCAGATTCTTCAGGTGAGCTTCAAGCTCATTTTGCTCGGCCTTGGCGATCAAGCTGTGCATGATTTCCAGGTTCGCATAGGTCATAACCGCGCCAAATATGGAAATAGCCGCGCCCATGATCAACATGATTTTGGTCACTAATCGTACGTTTTGGAGCATAAAAAACCTTCAAACCTTTAGAGTGTGATTCTTGCCACTTTGTCAGCGTTTCAGAGCCAATGCAAGTGGCTGATTTTACCAGGCCAAGTGGGCCGGATTGACAGTTGTTGATGTACGGCCCCAGAATGAAGGTCATATAAATAATTAATAGACCCATTTCCTACGCGTTGATATCTTCAAACCATTGAATGAGACAATTTCATGAGCACACCACAGCCAACCGCCTCCGCCGCACGCTCCCTTGAAGACCTGAAGAATCAACTGGAATTCCAGACGCGCCTGAACAGTATCACGCAGCGCCTGCATGACGCAGATTCTCTGATGGAGGTCATGCCAGAGATAATGGGTGACCTGCGTGGACTGCTGGAGGCCGATAAAGTGACGATCTACCAGCGTGGACGCAGCGACTCGGAGATCGTATCACGCTACAAGGTAGCGGATGGCTTACGTGAAATCAGGGTTCCCCTGTCTAACGGTTCCGTTGCCGGATACGTGGCACTCACCCAAAAGGCTGTAGCAATCAAGGATGTGTATGACGACGCTGAATTAAAGACCATTCACCCCGATCTCAGCTTCAATCGAACCTATGATATGGAGGCCGGTTACCGCACACGTTCGATGATTGTGGTCCCCATCAAATTTCAGCAGGTCCTGCTGGGTGTGCTGCAACTTCTCAACCATACTGATGGCACCCCATTCGGCAATCAGCAAATACTCAATACCCTGCGTTTTACCAAGGTTCTGGCACAGAAATTACGCTATGAATTACATTCCACACGGGGACCATTCGACTTGCTGGTTGAACGGCGCTACCTCACCAGAGAACAACTCGATACACTCAGTGCGCGTGCCGAGAAAGATAAAATTTCACTCATCCAGATTTTACGGGACGAATTAAGAATTCTCCCATCCGATATTGGCTCCTCCCTGGAACACTACTACCAGGTTCCCTACTTTCCCTACGATCCAAGTATTGAATTGCCACGCAGCCTGATAGCAGGTCTCAACGAAACCTACCTGCGTCGACAACTATGGGTGCCGGTAGCAGGTGACCGCTCCAAGGTAACGATTCTTATCGACAATCCAAATGACACCGGGCGAATTGAAGAGATTCAGCGTGTGGTCAAGGCCGATAGTTATATTTTCAAGGTCGGCCTGCCAGAGGACATCCTGCGTTTTCTTGGGCAGGACGTTGGCTCATCCACTACGGCTCCTGCCAACATCAAGGAGTTGGTAGGGCGCATGCAGAGCGAGCAGCGTGCTGCCGCAGACCTTTCATCTGAAGTAGAAGAGCCTGACGAGAGCGAAGCGACTGTGGTTCAACTAGTCAACCGCATCATTGAGGAATCCTATAGCAGCAAGGCCTCTGATATCCACGTTGAGCCTGACCGGAACGGCGCCCAAGTGCGCGTGCGCGTGGATGGGGCGTGCCGTCATCTGCTGGACATTCCGGCCACTCACATCCGTGCCGTGGTATCTCGCATCAAGATCATCGCGAAGCTTGACATCACCGAGCGGCGCAAGCCACAGGATGGGAAACTCATGCTGCGTCTGAATGGCCAACCACTTGAATTGCGGGTTGCCACATTGCCCACGGTACATGGCGAAGAGGTCGTATTGCGCATACTCACTGCCTCCGAACCACTGCCGCTCGACCGCATTAACCTGAGTTCTGCTAACGAACTCAAACTGAAACAGGTCATTACAAAACCTCACGGCATCTTCCTCGTGGTAGGCCCCACTGGATCAGGCAAAACCACCACCCTGCACGCCATTCTCGGCCACATCAACACGCCCGACGTCAAAATTTGGACCGCAGAGGATCCCGTCGAAATCACCCAGGCTGGCCTTCACCAGCTACAGGTCCAGCCCAAGATCGGCGTCACTTTTGCCACGGCATTGCGCGCCTTCCTGCGAGCCGATCCTGACATTATCATGGTGGGCGAAATGCGTGATGCTGAAACGGTCCAGGCGAGTATCGAAGCATCCTTGACCGGCCATCTTGTGTTCTCGACCCTGCATACCAATTCTGCTGCCGAAACCGTTGTCCGCCTGCTCGACCTTGGCGCCGACCCGGTCAATTTTGCCGACGCTCTTCAGGGCATCCTTGCCCAGCGTCTGGTGCGAACCCTCTGCACCGAATGCAAGACACCCTATACCCCGGAAGAACAGGAATTGTTCCAGCTCCGCCACCACTATGGTGAAGCGTACTATGACGAACTCAAGGTTGATCATGCGAACCTGACACTTTACAAACCAGGCAAATGCGCTGCGTGCAATCTTACGGGCTATAAAGGCCGAACAGCCATCCACGAACTGATGATCATTACACCTACGGTACAAAAGCTGATCTATACACGTGCAAACGCCACCGAAATCAGGCAGGCCGCTATGGCAGATGGGATGCGGACACTTCGCCAGGATGGCGTAACAAAACTGCTCAAAGGCCAAATTGACTTGGCACAACTGATGCATGTAGTTGGGGAATGACAGGCGTGGAATCCATGCGACAACCGCCGCCCATCATCGCCACGCCACCAACAGGGGAACACTAATAGCTAAAACTCATCGAGTTTTTAACGTTTCTACGCCTGATCAAAGCCACCGCAAGGATGCGTAGTTGATCGTGAGGTGCATGGTGTTGTCAGCAATGATGAACAACATTGTCGCAAGCCAGGAGGGTGTATCTTTGTGATAGCCCGTCTTGCAGGCATCGCACCACTGCAAGCTTGGTTCAGTCACCTTGTTTTTAGCGTAGATCACAAAGCGTGCAAGCCGATATCTGTCTATCAGCACATGAGTTGAAAAGATTACTGTCAGTGCCAAAATGCTCGGTGAGAGCAACAAAAATGGTACCGAGTACACCGCCGAATGGAGAGCCGCAATCCAAATTTTGCTCGTTTTGTTTTTTGCCATCCAATCGGTTTGAGTCAGATAATCGCCAATCAAGTGCAGTATCAATTGTTCCATTCTGTTTATTCCTTACTTGTAGCGACTCGCGGCGAACTCAGGTCAATGGACGGTGGTTCCGGTCTGCCAGACAACCTCCGCGACAGAATCAAGACGCACCATTCCCGTTAAAATTCCACACGTTCAACCAGTAAACGCGCCTTCAGAAGCAAGATAAGTCTCTTCTTCAGGTGTACTGGTACGCCCCAGGATTCGGTTGCGGTGTGGGAAGCGGCCAAATTTTCGAATCAATTCGCGATGATGCAGGGCAAAACGCAGGTTGTCGGCAAGAGCTGCTGACTCAAAAAGGGAAACGGACAAATCCTGGTCATTCGTGTCTTCGCTATGCATCAGCGGCATGTAAAGAAAAGCCCGCCTGTCGACCGTGAGCAGGCTGTCAAACCCTTGCGCCAAGGCATATTTGCAGACGGAAACGGCTTGTTGTTCGGTTTTGAAACTTTCCGCCTTTCCCCTGAACATGTTCAGGGGCATCTGATCCAGCAAAATCACCAAGGCCAGACAAGCTTCGGCACTATTTTTCCATCCGTCCAGTTCACCTGCTGCGGCACGCTGCCAGAATTCTTCAAAGCGGTCGCGAATCAGTGCGTCCAACACCGGCGTGGAAGAAAACCAGCAATTACGCATCTCCTCGTCGTACCAGAAATCAAGAATGGCCGACGGCAGAAACGAAGGCACTTGCTGCTTATCCAAATCGGCGTCAGGCATCCGGCTTGCTCTGTTGCTCTTTCCATTTTGAATGGCATTGCAGGCCACAAAAATGAACAACGTAATCCACGGCTTCTGTGCTTTTTGATTCGGACAACGGGATTTCCTTCAGGCACACTTCGCACGAAACCAACTCTTCTTCAACGGGTTTTGGCACTTCATTCATGATGATCTCCTTTGCCAACAGACTATTTCAGGCCAACCTGACCAGACACACCAATTCGACACCAACCATACCAGTCGGTTCGTACCATGATTACTCGGTTTGCGCCAGCCTGGACTTGGCCAGAGGCGGATTCTTGGCAAAATAGCGCTTGATACCTGTCAGTATGGCTTTCGCCATTTTATCCTGATAGGCGGAATCGGTCAGACGGCGTTCTTCGTCAGGATTCGAGATGAAGGCGGTTTCCACCAGAATGGATGGAATATCCGGGGATTTCAGCACGGCGAAGCCGGCCTGTTCAACCGCGTTCTTGTGCAGGGAATTGATGCCGCCGAGTTCGCTCAGCACGGCCTTGCCCAGCTTCAGGCTGTCATTGATAGTCGCAGTCTGCGACAAATCCAGCAGGGTGCGCGCCAGATAGGGATCTTTCACATCGATATTGACGCCGCCGATCAGGTCGGCATCATTTTCCTTTTTTGCCAGCCAGCGAGCCGCCGCCGAGGTGGCGCCACGGTCGGAAAGGGCAAAGACGGAAGAGCCCTTGGCGTCCGGGCGGATAAAAGCGTCGGCATGAATCGAGACGAACAGGTCAGCGCTGACTTTTCTAGCCTTGATGACGCGCCCGTTCAAGGGAATGAAGTAATCTCCATCGCGTATCAGCACAGCTCGCATATTGGGTTCGTCGTCGATCACACTTTTCAAACGTTTGGCGATAGCCAGTGTGACGTCTTTTTCATTTGAGCCACTGGCCCCGCGTGCCCCCGGATCTTCTCCGCCATGGCCAGCGTCAATTGCCACGGTCACCAGTCGAGTTACGTTAAATTGGGATTTCGTCTTGTCGGTTTTTCCAGGCTTCTCGGCCGTCTCCCTGATTTCGGTCGGCTGCGTCAGCTTGGCTGGTTCGACACTGGCATTCCTGCTGTCTGCCACCGATCCACCTGCTGGCTCTGCCACTGAGTCACTTCTGGCTGTGGTAACGACATCTGCCGGATTTCCTGATTGCCCGGTCTCCACCGGTGCTGACTTGTCTAAATCAAGCAGGGCCATCAGCGGATCAAGCGGTTTGGCTGGATAGATATCCACAACCAGACGGTTTCCATATTCGCCAACCGGTGCAAGGGTAAAGACGGATGGCCTGACCTCGGTTTTGAGATCGAACACAACACGCACGATGCCCGGCTTGAATCGACCAATGCGCACCAGTTTGACGTAGGGGTCAGACGGCCCGATCTTGTCCGACAGCGTGGTCAAGGCCTGGCTGGGTTCGATCCCTTCGATATCCAGCACCAGGCGCTCGGGATCCTTGATGATTTGCTGTGAAAACTTGACCGGCGAACTGGTTTCGAGCGTAACCCGGGTGTATTCCGCCGCCGGCCAGATGCGCGAGGCTGTCACCGTTGCGCTGGCTGCATTAGCCGAATTGATCAGGCCCAGCGCGAAAATGAAAAGCAGCCACAGGCTGCCCAGCAATAGCAGGGAAAGTCCGCTGCGCTGGATCGAAGCGCCAGAAGTCAATTCATCGTGATGTTCTGCAACCGGTTCAAACATTGTTCACCCACCTCCGTTGAGGCTTGCAACGTGATTTCGCGCCCTTCAGCACAAATATCGAGCTCAATTTCGATATCCGCATCAGGCAAGAATCCCGCCGCCTTTGTCGGCCACTCCACCATACAGACCGTGGCCGGATTGAAATATTCTCGAAACCCAGACCCCTCCCATTCGTGAGGATCAGCGAATCTATATAAATCAAAGTGGTATAAGTTTAAACTAGAAATGACATAAGATTCAACCAATGTATAGGTTGGGCTTTTTACTTTTCCCTGATAACCAAGACCGCGTAAAATAGCCCTGACCAGTGCCGTCTTGCCCGCGCCCAGGTCGCCATGCAGGTTCAGCACCAGCCCTGGAACCAGCACCATGGCCAGTTTCAGGCCGAACTGGTCAGTTTCGTTTTCATTGGCAAGAAAGCGTTCCAATTTCATTATTGATGGGCTCATGTGCAGACATTATTAACAGATAGCGACAAACTGGCTCAAAAAATCAGAGGCTGGGGCCTTGAGTTAGGATTTCAGGCTATCTCCATTGCCAGGCCGGATTTGCGCCAGGCCGAGCTTCGCCACGAAGAATGGCTGAAGGCCGGCTTCCATGGTGAAATGAATTATATGGCAAGCCATGGCACAAAACGCAGCCGCCCTGAAGAACTGCTGCCAGGCACGCTGACTGTCATCAGCGCGCGACTGGATTACTTGCCGCCAGATGCGCAGGATAGTGCCTCTACCCTGGCAAACCCCGATCAGGTATTTATTTCCCGCTACGCACTGGGTCGTGATTATCACAAAACCATGCGCAATCGTCTGCAGAGACTCGCTACGCGGATTGAAGAGGAAATTGGCTCATATGGTTATCGCGTATTTACCGACAGCGCCCCAGTCATGGAAGTTGAAATTGCCAGCCAGGCTGGGCTGGGCTGGAAAGGCAAGCACAGCTTGTTGCTGACGCGTGAGCGGGGTTCCTGGTTCTTTCTGGGTGAAATTTATACCGACCTGTCATTGCCGTCAGATCCAGCCACGGCAAATCATTGCGGAAGCTGTACTGCCTGCATCCAGTCCTGCCCGACAGGCGCCATTGTCGCGCCTTACCAGGTTGATGCCCGGCGCTGCATTTCCTACCTGACGATTGAATTAAAGGGCGCCATCCCGGAAGAATTCCGAAAGCCGATCGGGAATCGAATTTACGGTTGCGACGACTGCCAGCTTGCCTGCCCATGGAACCGTTTTGCGCAAAATAGCGTAGAGCGGGATTTTGCTGTGCGCCACCATCTGGATAACATCAGTCTGCTCGAACTATTCGCCTGGGACGAGCAAACATTCACAACAAGAATGTCTGGAAGCGCCATTTTCCGCATCGGCCACGAGCGCTGGTTGCGCAATATCGCGGTAGCATTAGGCAACGCGCCGACCAGCCGCGCTGTCATTGAATCGCTGACAAGCCAGCGGGCACACCCATCCGCCCTGGTACGCGAGCATGTCGAATGGGCGCTGGCGCAGCACGAACAATCATGCGATGATTCCGCACCCTTGAAAGTGGAACGAACCATGCCACAAAATGTTCACAAGTTGCTGACCGATATCCTGGATGTCCGTTATCCCAAGACCGCATGCTCAACCTGTGATTTGCGCGATCTCTGGTGCCTCCCGATCGGGCTGAAAGGCGACGACTTCCATCAACTTGATACCGTGATCAACCGTCGCACCAAGGTCAAGCGGGGCGAACATCTATTCAAGACTGGAGACCCATTCAAGTCGCTGTACGCACTCCGGACCGGTTTTTTCAAGACCATGTTCCTCACTGAAAACGGTAATGAGCACATCACCGGCTTTCACATGACGGGCGAACTGCTCGGCCTGGATGCCATCTGCACCGACAGCCACAGCTGCAACGCCACCGCGCTGGAAGACAGCGAGTTGTGCGAGATCCCTTATGAGGCGCTAGGCGACCTGTGCAGAGAGATTCCCAGTTTGCAGCACCAGTTTCATAAAATCATGAGCCGCGAAATCCACCGCGATCACAGCCTCATGGCACTGCTATCCAGCATGAATGCGGAGGAGCGTGTCGCCGCGTTTCTGATCAATCTGTCCCAACGACTCGCGGCACGTGGCTATTCACCCAGCCAATTTCAGTTGCGCATGACGCGCAGTGAAATCGGCAATTATCTGGGACTTAAACTGGAAACCGTCAGCCGCACCCTATCCCGGTTTCAGGACGATGGGCTCATCAGCGTCCAGAGCAAGCATTTGGTCCTGAATGACCTGAATAAACTGAGGTCTGTTGCAGACCAACGTCACCCAAGAATCATCCCGCCACCCAAACTCTGAAAAGCGCGCCAGCCCGGATATTTCATGAAATATCCGGGCTAAAACAATCAGTCAGGTTCGACCGGTTCGTTGGCTTTCTTGTTGAACCAGGTGATGAAGAATACTGCCATCACGAGGATAAACCCGATTGTGAACATGCTGAATAAACCAATATCCGTCGAAAACAACATTTGCATGATGCTCATTTCGCTCTCCTTACCTAGATTATAAAAAAATAGACTGCATAAGTAATCGGGTCAGTGGACGCCGGGGGACAGGCTAACCACCCTGTCCTTTGGCAAACGCCAGGTCCCCGTCAGACGCCAGGTCTGGTCTGTATCTTCCAGCGTCAAACGCCAGCGTGCCGCAGCCAGCGCCAACAACTTTCCCTCATAATACCCATCGCTCTGCCGGGTCAACATCACTTCCTGGTCATAACCCGATCGTGTCGGGTGCAACACTTTCAGGCGTAAACCTTGTGGCAGCGAGGCCTGCTCGTTGCCCTGCAACATCAGACGGACCTGACTTGGGTCGTCTCCTACCATCAACTGCGCCTTGATATTCAAAGTCTGAGCAGCCCGGTCATGTTCCAGTGTCTGATTAATCGCCAATCCGCTCTTGTAGTAATCGTCCTCAACCATCCCATCTGCGGTCGTAACCGCAATCCAGGCTGTCGCAAGACCCGCCACTACCACCACGGCTGGGCCTGACATCAATATCCATGGCCAGGGTTCGCGGTACCAGGGGTTACTTGATTCATTGATTATTTCCATGTTACCTCACGAGAAAACTGGTTTTTTCATTGGTAGAAACAGCGCTGTCATCCACATCCTGAACCTTGATGAACACTTGGGTCGAACCCGGTTTCAGATTTCCCGGATCAACCGTCAGGCTGACCGACACCACCCTGGTCGAAGCCGCTTCAACTTCCAGCGGCATGGTTTCCTTGATGCTGACCTTGAGACCGTCCATGCCACTCGCGGCAAGCGTGTAGCGATGTGCTTTCTCGTCCATGTTGATGAGTTGCATACGATAGACATTCTCCAGCAAGCCCTCGTCCGTCTCCCGTACCAGTGTCGAGCGGTCGCGGATGATGTTGGCCTTAAGCGGAATCCGCATGTACAAGGCCGCGCCCAGCGCTACTACAATCGCCATCAGAATGGCGGTATAGAGCAGGACGCGTGGGCGAAAAACGTGCGCCATCATGGTGCGCTCCGGAAACTTGCCCTTCATCACGTTTTCAGTGGAGTAGCGAATCAGGCCGCGCGGGTAGCCCACCTTGTCCATGACCTGATTGCATCCATCGATACAGGCGGAGCAACCAATACACTCATATTGCAACCCCTTGCGAATATCAATGCCGGTCGGGCAAACCTGCACACAAATACCGCAATCCACGCAATCACCCTTGCCCGCAGCCTTGTAATCCGAGCCTTTTTTGCGCTGACCACGCGGTTCTCCGCGCGCTTCATCGTAGGTAATGATCAAGGTATCCGTATCAAACATCACGCTCTGGAAGCGTGCGTAGGGACACATGTAAAGACAGACCTGCTCGCGCATGTGGCCGGCAAAACCATAAGTCGCAAGACCATAGAAGAACACCCAGAAGGTTTCCCATGGCCCCATCGAGAAAGTCACGAAGGTCTGCGCCAATTCGCGAATGGGTGTAAAGAAGCCAACAAAGGTAAACCCGGTCCACAGCGCCACGACCAGCCAGATGCCATGTTTGGCGGTTTTGGCACCAATCTTTCGCGCGTTCCATGGCATTTTATCCATCTTGATCTGTTGCGCGCGGTCGCCTTCAATGGCGCGCTCGATCCACATGAAGATTTCTGTATAAACCGTTTGCGGGCAGGCGTAACCGCACCATATTCGACCCGCAACAGCAGTAAACAGAAACAGGCCAAAGGCAGCAATAACCAGAACACCGGTCAGATAAACGAAGTCCTGAGGAAAAAAAACATAGCCGAAAACATAGAACTTACGGTGCACCAGATCGAACAGCATCATGGGCCGTTCATTCCAGATCAACCATGGAAATACATAGAAAACAAACTGGGTCAGCGCTACACCCAGAATGCGCAAATTATTGAAGATACCCGTTACGGAACGGGCGTAGATCATCTTGCGCGACGCGTAGAGTTCGCCACCTTGTCCAGATTCGCCTCCCTGAGCAGGGGGGATATTTTGTGACTGGTTCAATTATCACTCCTTAAAACATATAAAACAGAAATGAACGCTCCCAGTCTTACAGCGGTAGTGCACTTTGTGAAGCCTGAAAGCACGGAACTTTCGCTCCGCGCTTTCAGTGTGACAGCCATTTCTTATTATTGGGTTACAACTACTGTCAGTTACCTTGCGACAGGCTATATACATAGGCTGTCAACAAGTGAATCTTGGCTTCACCCAGGAAATCTTTCCAGGCTGGCATCACGCCATTCCGGCCTTTGGTGATGGTTTCCATGATGGTAGCTTCGGACCGGCCATAGAGCCATGTCTTGTCGGTCAGGTTAGGCGCACCCAGTGCCTGCATGCCCGTTCCTGCCGGGGTATGACACGCGGCACAAGCCTGCTCGAACTTGCCCTTGCCAGTGGATGCCAGATTGGCGTCATGCGGCATGCTGGACAAGGACATCACATAGTTGGCTACTGCTTTTGCGCCAGCCTCGCCGCCCACGGCTTCAGGATTGCCGCCGAAAGCCGGCATGATGCCATTACGACCATTCTGGATAGAGGCTTTGATGACGTCCGGCTCACCGCCGTACAGCCAATCCTTGTCAGCCAGACTCGGGAAACCGCGCGAACCGCCCGCATCCGAACCATGGCACTGCGAGCAGTAAGTCAGGAACAGACGTTGGCCCATGGCTTTGCCTTCCGGATCCGCTGCGACTGCCTTGACGTCCATTTTCAGGTACTTGTTGAAAATCGGATCATAGGTCGTGGCAGCATCCTTCATCTCGCCATCGTACTGGTTCGAGGAAGTCCATCCCAGAATACCCTTGAAGCTACCCAGGCCAGGAAACAGCACCACGTAAACGAGGCTGAACGCCACCGTCAAGTAGAACAACCAAGTCCACCAACCCGGCAACGGATTGTTGTATTCGGCCAGGGTCTCGTCCCAGACATGGCCGGTTATATCTACCTTGGCATCGGTACGCTTGATACTCGTCGCCCACAGAAAAACTGCGCAACCGACTATGCTGAGTAACGAAACCCCTGCGATCCAGGGACTCCAGAAATCGCTTACAAACTCATTCATCTTAATTCTCCTTTAGTGACCCGCAGCTTTGGTCGCGGGCTTCACAATCACCGAATCGGGTTCATCATTGTCCATCACCAGACGGGCGGCTTCGTCAAACTCCTTTTTGCGACTTGGGCTGAAAGCCCAGATCACGATACCGACGAAGAGCGCAAAAAATATAACCGTCATGATCGATCTGAGATCGTTGATGTCCATGCCTACCTCGTGCTCTTGATGACCGTACCCAGATTTTGCAGATAGGCGATGAGCGCATCCTGTTCGGTCTTGCCCTTCATCTCGTCATTCGCCTTGGCGATTTGCTCATCGGTATAAGGCAGGCCCAGGGTCCGGAGCGTACGCATATTGGCAGCGATATCCACCCCATCCAGCTTGTTCTGGGCTAACCAGGAATAAGCAGGCATATTGGACTCCGGCACGACATCGCGCGGATTGTTGAGGTGACTACGATGCCAGTCGTCTGAATAACGTCCTCCGACGCGAGCCAGATCAGGGCCGGTGCGCTTGGATCCCCACTGGAAAGGATGGTCGTAGACAGACTCGCCAGCCACAGAGTAGTGACCATAACGCTCGGTTTCAGAGCGGAAAGGACGGATCATCTGCGAATGGCAGTTGTAGCAACCCTCGCGCTGATAAATGTCGCGTCCCGCCAGTTGCAGCGCGCTATAGGGCTTCAGCCCAGACACCGGTTCGGTGGTTGATTTCTGGAAGAACAGCGGCAGGATTTCCACCAGCATCGCCACGCTCACCACCAGGGTTATCAATATCATCATTACGCCGATATTTTTCTCTATCGGGTCATGCCATGAACTTGCACTCATAATTTATCTCCTTGCCTGATTAAGCGTGCGCGCCGGCCTGGGCGGGGATCACTGCATCATCCACCGCTTTGGAGCCAGACACTGTCTTGAACACGTTGTAAGCCATGATCAGCATTCCGCTCAGGAACATCAGACCGCCTATCAAACGAATGGTATAGAACGGATAGACCATCTTGACCGATTCAGCAAAACTGTAAGTCAGCGTGCCATCAACGTTCACTGCACGCCACATCAAGCCTTGCATCACGCCTGAAATCCACAGTGCGGCGATATACAGCACCACGCCGATCGTAGCTACCCAGAAGTGAGTCGTAATCAACTTGACGCTATACATTTCCTGGCGCCCGAACAGACGGGGAATCAGGTAGTAGAGGGAACCAATCGTCACCATCGCCACCCAACCCAGCGCGCCGGAGTGGACGTGACCTACTGTCCAGTCGGTGTAGTGGGACAGCGCATTCACCGTCTTGATCGCCATCATCGGGCCTTCAAAAGTGGACATGCCGTAGAAGGACAGCGAAGTCACCAGGAACTTCAGGATCGGGTCGGTGCGCAGTTTGTGCCACGCGCCGGACATGGTCATCATGCCGTTGATCATGCCGCCCCAGGAAGGCGCCAACAGAATCAGCGAGAAGATCATGCCCAGTGACTGAGTCCAGTCAGGCAAGGCGGTATAGTGCAGATGGTGAGGGCCTGCCCACATGTAGGTAAAGATCAGCGCCCAGAAGTGCACCACGGACAAGCGGTAGGAATACACCGGACGGCCGGCCTGCTTGGGAACGAAGTAGTACATCATCCCCAGGAAAGCGGTAGTCAGGAAGAAGCCCACGGCATTGTGACCGTACCACCACTGAATCATGGCATCCTGCGCACCGGCATAGGCCGAGTAGGACTTCATGCCGGTGAAGCTCACTGGCAGCTCGGCATTATTGACCAGATGCAGCAACGCGATGGTGATGATGAACGCGCCGAAAAACCAGTTGGCCACATAGATATGGCTGGTTTTGCGCTTCATGATGGTACCGAAGAACACGATGGCGTAAGACACCCAGACCACGGTGATCAGAATATCAATCGGCCATTCCAGCTCGGCATATTCCTTCGAGGTCGTGAAACCCAGCGGCAGGGTACTTGCTGCCAGCAGGATCACCAGTTGCCAACCCCAGAAAGTGAAAGCGGCGAGTCCACCGGCGAACAGGCGGGTGTGACAGGTGCGCTGCACGATGTAGTAAGAAGTCGCGAACAAGCCGGAACCGCCAAACGCAAAAATCACCGCATTGGTATGTAGCGGACGTAGACGGCCATATGTCAGCCATGGCGTTTCAAAATTCATTTCCGGCCAGATCAGCTGCGAGGCGATAATCACCCCGACCAGCATGCCGACAATGCCCCAAACTACAGTCATGATGGCGAACTGCCGCACCACCTTGTAGTTATACGTGGACTGCTCTTCCATATAAAATTCCTCCCGAGAACTAAAGATAAGCAAAAACGGATATTACGGTCCCGAATACTAACCTTATCGTTAAAATTGGATTTTGCGTTAGATCAAACTTTGCTTATTTAATGTGACAGAATGTCACACTTTTTTGTCTGGGGAGGGCGCTGAATCGGGATCGGGGAGAGAGGGTTTTGCCCGGTCGTCGTCCATCAAAATACGGTGAGCCGGGCCTTCGAGATCGTCGAACTGGCCGCCTTTGACAGCCCACAGAAAAACCACCACGATAAAAAAGACCAGCAGAACGCTGATCGGAATGAGCAGATAAAGGATTTCCATTTGTGTCAGTTTTTCCCTCTTCGAGAAACCAGGCGCAAGGCATTCAGCACCACCAGCAGTGAACTGGCCGACATGCCAATGCCTGCCATCCAGGGCGTAATATACCCCAGCGCAGCCAGCGGAATCGCGGTCACGTTATACAGAAAAGCCCAGGCCAGGTTTTGCCGGATGATCTTGCCGGTTTTAACCGCGACATCTACCCCCGCCAGCAAATGCGGCAAATGTTCCGACAATAAAATCATGTCGGCGCTGGCGCGCGCGACCTGAGTGCCGCCGCCCATGGCGATGGAAACATCTGCCGCCGCCAGCACCGGCGCATCGTTCACGCCATCGCCCACCATCGCCACGATGGCTTGTTGCCCCTGCCATTCCCGCACGGCATCGAGCTTGCCTTGCGGCGACATGCCCGCCCGGAATTGGCTGATCCCCAATTGTTTTGCTACCTGCTCGACCGCCTCGCGCTGGTCGCCGGACAGCAGCACCACGGTCTTGCCGCGCGCCAGCAAGCCATTCACCAGTTCGGCTGCATCCGGTCGCAGGCCATCGCCCAGCACGAAGAACGCCAGCCAGCCCTGTTCATCTGCCAGCGCAACCACGGTTTCACCCTGCTGCATCCAGCGCGAGGCATCCGGCGCCGCCAGCCCGCACAAACCGGAGGCGTAGGCCAGATTGCCAATGCGATAAAGGCGGCCTTCGATCCTGCCTTCCACCCCGCTGCCCGGAATGCTTTCTGCCAGATTAACTGCCAGATTAACTGAAAGACTGGCCGATGCATTCGCGCCAGCTTCTTCACCCGCCTGGCGTATGGCCTGCGCAATCGCATGTTCCGAGGCCTGTTCCAGCGCGCTCGCAAGCGCCAGGCAATGCTCGCGCGAAGCCGCGCCCAGCACGGCCACCTCCAGCAGTGTCATCTTGCCAAAGGTCAGTGTGCCGGTTTTGTCAAAGACGAAATGAGTCGCCAGGGCCAAAGTTTCCATTGCATGTCCGCGCGTGGTCAACAGCCCCAATTGCGTCAGATTGCCAGTCGCCGCCGTCAAGGCGGCGGGTGTCGCCAACGACAGGGCGCAGGGGCAGCTCACCACCAGCACCGCCACGGTAATCCAGAAGGCGCGCTCCGGTTCGATAAAGTACCAGCCCACTCCCACGCCCAGAGCGATCAGCAGCAAGGCCAGCACAAACCAGCTCGCCACTTTGTCTGCCAATTGCGCCATGACCGGTTTTTCCGCCAGCGCACGATCCAGCAGGCGCACGATGCCGGACAAGACCGTGTCCTGCCCCAGACCTTCGACCTGCACTACCATCGGGCTATCGGTATTGACGCTGCCCGCGATCAGCTTGTCGCCGGCTGTCTTGCTGACCGGATGACTCTCGCCAGTCAACAGCGACTCGTCGACCCGGCTCGTCCCCTCCACCACCGCGCCGTCCGCCGGAACCGTTTCGCCAGGGCGCACCAGAATGTATTCCGCCAGACTCAAGGCGCTGACGGCGACCAGTTCATCCGTGCGGTCGGCAGGGTAATCCGCCAGCCGGTTAGCCATGGCAGGCTGCAAGCGCACCAGCTTCTCGGCGGCATCGGCGGCCTTGCGGCGCGCGCCCATTTCGAGGAAACGCCCCGCCAGCAAAAAGAACACGAACATGGTGACGGAATCAAAATAGACCTCGCCGCCTCCGGTCAGCGTGGCATACACGCTGGCCAAAAAAGCTGCTCCAACCCCCAGCGCCACCGGCACGTCCATGCCTGCCTGACGCCGTTTGAGGTCGCGCCACGCGCCGAGAAAAAACGGCCAGGCCGAATAAGCGACCACCGGCAAAGTCAACATCAGGCTGGCCCAACGCATGATGTCCTCGATCCAGCCCGGCATGGTGCCATCGCCCGCCGCAATATAGACCGGGACGGCGTACATCATCACCTGCATCATCCCGATGCCGGCGATGAACAAGCGGCGCAAGGCGGCCTGACGCTCCTTGAGGAATATCTGCTCCTGACGGCCGGGATCAAAAGGGTGGGCGGTGTAACCAATCGCTGCAATGGCTTGCAGAATTTCGGATAACTGAATGCGCGCATTATCCCAGCGCACGCGGGCGCGATGGGTCGAATAATTCACTTCAACCGACAACACGCCAGGCAAACGCGCCAGGTGTTGCTCGTTGAGCCAGATGCAAGCCGCGCAGACGATTCCTTCGAGAATCAGCGAAGCCTCGCGCACCTCGCCGCCTTCCTGACGCACGAAACTGCTCTGAACTTCGGGCAAATCGTAGAGCTTGGCCTGACGCAGCCACTCCGGCACCACCTCATTGGCATCCAGCAGCGCCGTGCCGGATTTGCCGGTACGATGACGATAATAGTCGCCCAACCCGCCACCGACGATAGACTGAGCAACCGCCTGACAGCCCCGGCAACACATGTCGCGGGGCAAAGCATCAATTTCAACCGGGTAGCAAGCCCCCTCTGGAATAGGCTGGCCGCAGTGGAAGCATTCCTGTGCGGTATGTCGAGAGGTGTCTGGTGTAAGTGTATCTGGCGTGGTCATGCTCTATTGTAATGGGAATTGGGCATAAACCTGAAAAGCCCGGTTGGCCGCGATACAGTTTTGCTGGCTCAGCGAGCGCTCGTTACATGATGGGGAACACCACCAGTGGCGACAAGGTGAGCGAAACGATAAACACGCAAAAATCCGGATCCCGGAAATACCGCCATACGCGCAATCGCTTGTTTACTCTTTTCATGATCTGGCTCCCTGTTTGAAAATCATGGAGCCAGTATGTTGCGTCAAGAGCTCATGGGGTGAGCCAGACCAAGGAAAAATTGCTCAAATATTCTGGTAACGAGCCAAGGCCGCGCCAAGCTCCTGCCGCACCCGTTCGCGCAGCGACTCCGGCGCGAGAACTTCCACTTCAGCGCCGTGGCGCAAAATGTCCATGACCAGTTCCCTGTCGTCGTTATAGGGTAATTCCAGCAGATAGTAGCCATCCGCGTCGAACTTGCCCTTTTGCTTCGGATGCCACAATTCATTGGCGACCCAGCGCGCGCGTTCGGGCGTGAAGCGCAGTTTGGCCCAGGTCACAGCCTTGCCTGAAAAAATGCCATAGCCGCTCTCCAGAACCGCTTTCAATGCGGTTCTTGGCAAATTTTTCACCTTGCCTTCCATCATTTCAGCATGGCGAATGGCGTCGATGGAAAAACTACGTATCCCTTCGCGCAAATGGCACCAGGTATCCACATACCAGTTGTCGCGGTAGTAAACCAACTGCTGGGGGGAAACGATGCGTTCCGATTCTTCTCCTGTCTGGCGACTGTAGTGCCGAATCTTGAGGCGTTTGCGGCTCAGGGTGGCGGAAGCGATGAGTTCAAAATGTGTGGTGGCGACCTGCCGCCGGGCGGCGTGGACGATGCGAAAGCGGGTTTCCACTTCCTCGGCAGAATGGTCGCGGCTTTCCAGCAAGGCTTTCAGACGCGCCTGGAGCGGTTTGATGTGACCTGCCAAAAGCCCCGGCTCCAGATTAGATAGCAGGTGTTGCATGGTCAGCAGGGCATGGACTTCGCCGGGATTGAACCAGATGCCGGGCAGGGCAAAGCTGGGGGCAAGCGCATCCGGCTGGCCGTAGCGATAGCCCCCGGCATCGCGATCCCACTGGATCGGCGCATTGAGCCGCTCGCGCATGTATTCGAGGTCGCGCTTGAAGGTGGCCAGCGAAATGCCCAAGTCGGCCAGGAAGGTGTCGATGGAGACAACGGACTGGTCGTTGAGCAACTGGTCGATTTTGTAAAAGCGTTCGGTGCGATCCATAAAAATCCTTGCGATCAAATTTGGCGTGGCTCATCTGGTGAGCTTTGTCATGCCCATAATGCACTGAATTCAATCGCACAAGAAGGAGTATCAGAATGCAAGGACATCTGTTTACCACCCCTAACTGGCATGGCGATACCCAAAAGGGCACAAGAGCGCCGCCCAAAATCATGAAACATCGCCTCGCCATGCCAGTTTCCCTCTCTCCTAACTCTCTCCCAAAGGGAGAGAGGGACGTAGGCTCGCTACGCGAGTTTCACACTTACGTCGGATTGCCGCCTCAAATTAAAACAGAGAGCCGTCTGGCATTGACCCTGGCCATTCAGCGCATCTGCCAGCGCGCAAAAGCGGAGGGGAAAACCGTTGTGCGCCCAGCCACTTTGCGCAAAATGGAACAACAAGTCAGCCAGTTGCGCAAGGCCGTTTCCGGCCTTGCCATGACGCGCGATGCCCTATAACCAAAGCATCAGCCCCATTTCCATGGGATGCGTCATCATCTCGTGCGAAGGGAAAACGCGAATCTTGTAGTCCAGCCGACCGCACAACTCGGGCGCCAGATCCAGTGCGAACAGATGTTCGCTCCCGTCCGCGCTCATGCCGCCGAAATCAAAACCGAAATGCAGATAATCGGTCAAATCGCGTTTGGTCGGGCGTCGCAACAGGAGTTCGACCACCACGTCCTCAGGCGCCAGGCCGTTCAGCTTGAGCGCCACTTCGAAGCGCACTGAGTCTCCGAACGGGATTTTTGCCCGTAACGTGTCGGTTCGGCGAATCTGAACGCCATGCCAGGATTTGCGCACCCGGCTTTTCCACTCGGCCAACTGCCGCGCGCCCGCGTATTCATTGTGTTCCAGGCGGCGTCCCTGATGGCTGGCGGGCTGATAGAAGTGGCTGACGTATTCGTGAACCATGCGGCAGGAATTGAAGCGCGGCAGGATGGTCGCCATGGAGCGCTTGGATATTTTGACCCACTCCGGCGAGTAGCCCATTTTGCCGTGCTTGTAATAGGTCGGGATCACGCGATCCTGCAAAATCTCGTACAGCGTCTGCGCTTCTTCGCGGTTGCGACGGTAGTCGTCCATATAGGTAGGCGCGGGCTTGATCGCCCAGCCGTTGCTGCCGTCGTAGCCCTCTCCCCACCAACCATCCAGCACGCTCAGGTTGATGGCGCCGTTCATGCCGGCCTTCATGCCGGATGTACCGCTGGCTTCGAGCGGATAGACCGGGTTGTTGAGCCATACGTCCACGCCCGATACCAAGCGCCGCGCCAGACCGAGATCGTAGCCTTCCACCAGCATCACCTTGCCCTCGAATTCGGGCATGTGGGCAATGCCGGTAACCTGGCGAATCAAATCCTGCCCCGGCTGGTCGGCGGGGTGCGCCTTGCCGGCGAACAGGAACAGCACGGGGCGTTTGCTGTCAGAGAGGATGTCCTTGAGCCAGTTCAGGTCTTCAAACAGCAGGGCGGCGCGTTTGTAGGTGGCAAAGCGGCGCGCGAAGCCGATGGTCAGCACATTAGGGTCAAAACGATCAACATGCTTCAGCATCCGGTCGAGATGGGATTCGCTGCCGTGATGGCGAAAATGCTGCGCACTCTTGCGGTAATGCACCAGTTGCAGCATCTGCGACTTGAGCGACTGGCGCACGCTCCAGAACAGCTGGTCGGGGATTTCGTCGATACGGCTGTTCCAGAACTGGGTGTCCGAGATGCGATGACGCCATTCGTAACCGAACACGTTATCGAACAGGTCGGCCCATTCCTGCGCCAGAAAAGTCGGCATATGCACGCCGTTGGTCACATAGGACATGGGGTTCTCTTCCGGCATGACCTCCGGCCAGAGAGTCGAGCAGATGCGCGACGACACTTTGCCGTGAATGCGGCTGACACCGTTCTGGTGGCGCGAACCGCGAATCGCCAGCGCAGTCATGTTGAATTCCGGGCTTTCCGGCGTGACGCCCATTTTCATGAACTCGGCGACCGGAATCCCGATGTTCTGGCAGAAATGCTGAAAATACTCGGTGATCATGCCTTCCGAAAAATGGTCATGCCCGGCGGGAACCGGCGTGTGCGTGGTGAACACGGTGTTGGCTGCCACCGCCTCCAGCGCGCTGGGGAAATCCAGCTTGAATTGCTTGACCAGCGCGCGTATCCGCTCCAGGATCAAAAAAGCCGCATGTCCTTCATTGATGTGCCAGACGGAAGGTTTTAACCCCAGCTCTTCCAGCGCGCGAACGCCGCCAATGCCCAGAATAATCTCCTGCCTGAGGCGCAGATTGCGATCCCCGCCGTATAACTGGTGGGCGATATCCCTGTCCTCCGAGCTGTTTTCCTCCACATCGGTATCCAGCAGGTACAGGTGGACATGTCCGACCAGGGCGTGCCAAACCTTGACGTGCACCGGGCGACCGGGAAATTCGACCGTCAGGTGAATTTCGCTGCCATCCTCACGGGTGGCCGGATTGATAGGCAAATCGCCGAAATCCGAATCGGTGTAAGTCGCGATCTGGTTGCCGTCGGCATCGATGGTCTGGGAAAAATAGCCCTGGCGATACAGCAAGCCCACCGCAATGAACGGCACCCGCATATCGCTGGCCGCCTTGCAATGATCCCCGGCCAGAATACCCAGCCCGCCGGAATAAATCGGGAAACTTTCATGAAATCCGAACTCGGCGCAAAAATAGGCCACCAGATCGGTTTCCTTGAGCCGGGTATCCTCGTTGTGCCTGACGAATTCGTGATGATAGGTGTCATAAGCAGACAGCACGCGGTTATAGGTCGCCAGGAAAACCTGATCCTCGGCGGCTTCGAGCAGACGTTTTTCATCCACCCGGCGCAGAAAAACCCGTGGGTTATGCGCCACCGCGTCCCACAATCCGGGATGCAGGCGCGCAAACAGGGTGCGCGTAGGCTTGTCCCAGCTATACCAGAGATTGTTCGCCAGCTCCTCCAGTCGAACCAGCTTGCGCGGAATGCGGGGATTGACTTCGATCGAGAACGTGGTGCCTTGCTTCATGGAAACCTCTTGTTGCGAGGGGTGATAGGTGATGGGCAAAAAGCCCCGTTAGGTCGGGTTATGCCCGACGGGCTAACCAGACCTGCGGGTTGCTGCAATACGACATACTTTGCTGCGATCTCGGCATGAAACGTGGCGGGAATGGCGGCCCAATCGACCAGTTGCACAAGGATGGGCAGATGGCTTTCAGAAAACGCCTCGATGACATCACCCAGACTGGCTTGCCTGCGGCGCAGGTCATCCGGCTGGCGCACCACCAGGTCAAGGTCGCTGGTATCGTGATAATCGCCGTTGACCCGGCTGCCATACGCCCATACTTCTGCATCAGGCAAATGGTCGCGCAAAACATCCTGCACCATGTGCAGGTACGGCTCGGGCAGGTGCAAGCAGGGCGATTCAACTACCGACATGCTCACCCCCTTCGCCCAGCTTGCGCTCCAAAACATCTGCCAGCGTGGCGATGTCCTGTAAAAAGGCAGGGATCAGCACAAGCGTCTCGCTGGCAAACTGTTCGCCGTAATCGTGCGCGGTGTTGTTGCGATTGTCACGATAGCGGAACCATCTCTCCACCTCCGGCAGAGCCATCAAATCATGTACCGCAGCGAGTCGCAGAATGTCTTTTACGGGCATCGCTTCCAGTTTTTTGCCGCCATGACCATACGCTTTCAATGCTTTCTTCAACAGCTTGAAGGCGGTTTCTTGCGTCAGTTCGTAACCTTTTACGATGGCGTTGCGGAATACTTCCTGATCGATACTATCCGGCTCGGCTCTCTGATAAAGAGTCAGCGAAGAATCCAGCGTTTGCATGCAGCGCCGTAGATGATCAATATTCAAATACAGCATTTTTAGCGCCCCCCGCTGCTTTGCCATGTTGCTCAATCTCGAAACGCATACCCCACCTCTCCTGGTCGGTGTTCCTTGGCTTCAACCCGGATCATCTGGGTTCAGCTTACTTGAAAAAATGATCCCGGTAATACTTCATCTCATCGATGGACTCATAAATATCCGCCAGCGCTTCATGCTTGTTTTGCTTCTTGAAACCGTCGTAAACCTGAGGATGCCAGCGCCGCACCAGTTCCTTGAGCGTGCTCACGTCCAGGTTGCGGTAGTGGAAATAATCTTCCAGCTTGGGCATGTAGCGCGCCATGAAGCGCCGATCCTGGCAGATCGAATTGCCGCACATCGGCGACTTTCTGGAGCCGACGTACTGCTGCATGAACTCAAGCATCGCCGCCTCCACTTCCGCATCGCCCATCTTCGACGCCTTGACCTTGTCGATCAGGCCGGATTTGCCATGCGTGCCCTTGTTCCAGTTATCCATGCCATCGAGCACGGCATCCGATTGGTGAACTACCAGAACCGGTGACTCGGCGACTGTATTCAGGTCCGCGTCTGTCACCACCATCGCCACCTCCAGGATGCGGTCGGAATCAGGATTCAAGCCGCTCATTTCCATGTCCAGCCAAATCAGGTAGTTGTCGTTCTGTGCCATAATCGCGTCCCATCCATATTTAGAGCACCCATTGTGGCATGGCCTTGATTTGCCGTCACTTGCCACAAGCTAACCAGCATGTATCTTTTTACCCTGATTTTTATCACTGCGCTCGGTCTCACGACGCTGACCCGTCTTTGGCTGGCCAGCCGCCAGCTTGGCCACATCAGGGCGCACCGCGATGTCGTCCCGGATGACTTTTCCGGACAGATCGCGCTCGACGCCCACCAGAAAGCAGCCGATTACACCAGCGCAAAAACCCGCTTGGGGCTTGTCAACACCCTGCTGGAAACCATCCTGTTGCTGGCGCTCACACTGGGCGGCGGCATTCAGGCGATTGCCGATTTCCTGCCGACGTGGCTGGACAGCGATATCTGGCGCGGCGTTGTGCTGATTCTCGGCGTGCTCCTGATTTCCGCCCTGATCGAGCTTCCGCTCGACCTGTACCGGACATTCGGCATTGATGCACGTTTTGGTTTCAATAAAATGACGCCGGCCCTGTTCCTGACCGATCTGTTCAAGCAAATCCTGTTGAGCGCTGCGCTGGGCATCCCGCTGCTGCTGGGCGTGCTGTGGATGATGGGTAAAATGGGCGAACACTGGTGGCTGTTCGTCTGGCTGGCATGGATGGCGTTCAATCTGCTGATTCTCATGCTTTATCCGACAGTCATCGCACCGCTATTCAACAAGTTCACGCCACTGGCCGACCCGGTTCTGGCCACCCGGATCGAAGCCCTGCTGACAAAATGCGGCTTCAAATCACAAGGACTGTTCGTGATGGACGGATCAAAACGCAGCAGCCACGGCAACGCCTATTTCAGCGGATTTGGCGCCTCCAAGCAGATCGTCTTTTTCGACACCCTGCTCACCCGCCTCGACCATGAAGAAACCGAAGCGGTGCTGGCGCACGAACTGGGACATTTCAAGCGCCGTCACGTCATCAAGCGCATAGCCAGCATGTTTGTCATGAGCCTGGCCGGGCTCTGGCTGCTGGGCTGGCTGATGCCGCAAGACTGGTTCTATCTGGGACTAGGCGTCCAGACCCAAAGCACTGCCAGCGCCCTGCTGCTGTTTCTGCTGGTCAGCCCGGCATTCACTTTTCTGTTTCATCCCCTGACCAGCCTGGTTTCCCGGAAACACGAATTCGAGGCAGACCGCTATGCGGCAGAGCAGGTCAACGGCGAAGCGTTGGTGCGCGCACTGGTCAAACTTTACAATGACAATGCCGCCACTCTGACACCGGACCCGCTACACTCCATGTTTTACGACTCACATCCTCCGGCCAGCCAGCGGATTGCACATTTGCGAGCGCCGCAGGTTCAATGACCCCCTTCCACTCGACCAAAGGAAAATCATCATGAAACTCACCTTCGCTACCCTACTCCTTGCCCTCGTCGTCGCCCCTGCCCTGGCCGCCGACAAATCCGACCCAAAAATCGGCAAGACGCTGCACGACAAATCCTGCGTTGGCTGCCACGTTTCCAAATTCGGTGGCGACGGCAGCAAAATGTACACCCGCCCGGATCACAAGGTACAAACACTGGACCAACTCGCCGCCCGCGTTCGCGCCTGCAACAACAACGTCGGCGCACACTGGTTTCCTGAAGAAGAAGCACATGTGGCAGCGTACCTGAATGCCACGTTCTACCAGATCAAGTAAGGAGCTTCAATGCATTGCGACCTGACTGCAAAAAACTGCAAGCCCTGTGAGGGCGGCGTTCCTCCCTTGAGTGAAGCGGAAATCGGTGAATTCTTGCAAACGCTGGAAGGGTGGGAGCATGCAGGCAAGGAAATCTGGAAAATCTACACTTTCAAGAACTACTACGAAACCATGGCGTTCGTGAATGCGACCGCCTGGGTCTCGCACCGTGAAGACCACCACCCCGACCTTGAAGTCGGCTATAACCGCTGCGTCATGCACTACACCACCCACGCCATCGACGGCCTGAGCGAAAACGACTTCATCTGCGCGGCCAAGATGGACAGGTTATTGAAATCGACTGAAAATCGGCTGGATGCAGCGCGCGATGACATTCTGTAGGGGCTACCTCTTTTGTCACTAGCACACCACACGACCGAAGGCCAGATCGTTGCTGCCTACGGGCGGCAGTTTAACGTCGAACTGGCCGATGGCAACGAGATCGTCTGCGTCACGCGCGGAAAAAAAACCGGGGCCAGTTGTGGCGACTGGGTCAGCATCAAGATGACCTCTCCAAACCAGGGCGTCATCGAGAAAACTCATCCACGCACTTCCCTGCTCTATCGCTCGGATGCGTTCAAGGAAAAAATTATCGCTGCCAACGTCACGCAGATCGTCTGCGTGGTGGCAGCCGTTCCCAGCTTTTACGAAGACCTCGTCAACCGCTGCCTGATCGCCGCAGAATCCGCCGACATCAAGGTGCTGATTCTCCTGAACAAGGCGGACATGATGGCTGAGACCCAAATTGCGCTGGAAAAACTCCAACTCTATCGCGAACTGGGCTACCCGCTGCTGTGCCTCTCGGCTCATCAGGACATCGCCCCCCTGCTCCCCCTGCTCGCCAATCAAACCAGCGTACTGGTCGGGCAATCCGGCATGGGCAAATCCAGCATCATCAACGCATTGATTCCAGGAATTAACCTCGCCACCCGCGAATACTCCGAAACCCTGGATTCCGGTCGCCACACCACCACCTTTGCGCGGCTCTACCATCTGGGAACCGACACCCACATCATCGACTCACCCGGCTTGCAGGAATTCGGCCTGCACCACCTCAAACCCGAGCAGATCGACCACGCTTTCATCGAATTCCGCCCCTATCTGGGCAACTGCAAATTCAACAACTGCCACCACCTGCACGAACCCGGCTGCGCCGTCCTCGCCGCTGTCGCTCAAGGTGCTATCCACCCGCGCAGGCTGGCGGTCTATCAGAAAATGATTGCCAGGCAGGTTTAGTGCACCACAATTGACAAGCTGATGGACGATTTATCGAGGAGCCGCCATGGCCAATTGTTGCAACGATAAAGCATGCGAGATTGAGGCGCTTCGCAATCGCCAGAGCGCTACCCTCAAGATCGTCCTGGGAATCAATGCTGTTATGTTCCTGGTTGAACTCACGGCAGGCCTTATGTCGGGCTCGGTGTCGCTGCTGGCGGATTCACTGGATATGCTGGGCGATGCTCTGGTTTATGGCTTCAGCATTTACGTCGTCGCCCGTGGAGCGAGAATGAAAGCGATGGCGGCGCTATTCAAGGGCGGCATCATGGCGGCATTTGCCCTCTTCGTTCTCGGCCAGGCAATTTACAAGATCTTTTTTCCCCATGTTCCGGTCTTCGAAGCCATGGGGGCAATCGGGACAGTTGCGCTTGCTGCCAACAGCTTGTGTCTGTTCCTGCTGTGGCGTCATCGTGCGGATGACATAAACATGAAGTCGGTTTGGCTGTGTTCGCGCAATGACATCATCGCCAATGTCTCGGTGTTGTTTGCAGCCGTCGGCGTGTGGTTTTCCCGCTCCGGCTGGCCCGACATCATCGTTGGCCTGGCGCTCGCCGCCCTGTTTGCCCAGTCGTCGATGTCAGTCCTGCGTGACGCCATGGCAGAACTTCGGACAAGCAATACCTAGCAGGCATTCGAGCGTAACGGCGTAAGCGCCAGCCTTTATCCCAAATTCCGCAATTCAACCACGAAACACACGAAATACACGAAACGGGGTAAACAGGCATTTCGCCGCAAGGCGAAAGCTCACAAAATACTCAAATGATACAAGGTGTCACCTCGCCCCCGAATGGGCGAATAAAAAACACAGCCAACCAGTTGATTCGTTTCGTGTATTTCGTGGTCAACTGAGTTTTTTTATCTATCTGCACGAAATAGGCGGTGCGCTACGCGCTGACACGGCGCTCAATCCGGGCAGATACATCGCCTCTTACGGCTTGCTCCCGTTCAATCGAATCGCCACGTACATCGTCCGGTCTTCGCGCAGAACACGCAACGCTACCACCCCGCCCGTCGCATAGACGTTGGTCAGTTCGTTGAACTGCTCGACGCTTTTCACGTCCTGATTTTTGACTGACAGAATAATGTCACCCTTGCTCAAGCCGGCGCGCGCGGCAACGCCCTGAGCGTCTTCGACCAGCAGGCCATGGTCGATTTTCAATTCCTTTTTCTGTTCCTCGCTCAACTCGTTCAGCGTCAGTCCGAGCTTGTTTGTGCTCTTGCCGGGTCTGCTCGCGGCTTTGCCAGCTTTATCCGGCATTTCGCCCAGCACCAGCGACACGTCCTTGTTCTGGCTCTTGCGCCATACTTGCAAACTGACACGCTTGCCGGGTTTGGCCTGTGCGACCTGGCGCGACAGATCGGCGGGCGATTCAATCGTCTTGCCGTCGAACTTGAGCACGACATCGCTGGCGGCAAGTCCGCCCTTCTCTGCCGGGCTGCCTTTTTCCACGCGGGCAATGAGCGCACCGGAGGGCTTGCCAAGGCCGAAGGATTCGGCAAGTTCCTTGGTCATTTCCTGAATTACCACGCCCAGCCAACCGCGCTGAATTTTGCCTCCGGTTCTCAACTGGTCGCTGATGTCGATGGCGGTATCGATGGGAATCGCGAAAGACAGCCCCATGAATCCGCCTGTCCGGCTATATATCTGGGAGTTGATCCCGACCACTTCGCCTTTCATGTTGAAAAGCGGGCCGCCGGAGTTGCCCGGGTTGATCGCGACATCCGTCTGGATGAAAGGGACATAATTGTCCTGCGGCAAGCTGCGCCCTTTGGCGCTGACTATGCCCGCCGTCACGCTGTTGTCAAAGCCGAATGGCGAACCGATGGCAACCACCCATTCGCCGACCCTGAGCTGATCCGGCTTGCCAATGGTGACCTTGGGCAAATTGGTGGCCTCGATCTTGATCAGCGCGATGTCCGTCCGGCGGTCGCTGCCGATCACCTTGGCCTTGAATTCGCGTTTGTCGGTCAGGCGCACCGTCACTTCATCCGCTTCATCGACTACGTGCGCATTGGTGAGGAGGTAGCCGTCAGCACTGATAATGAACCCCGAGCCCAGCGAACTAGCCTGACGCTCTCGCGGTCCCGAATGGGGATTGGTTCGAGGCGGCATGAAACGGCGGAAGAAGTCATACATCGGGTCGTCTTCGGACAGATTGGGCATCTGCGGGAACATGCCGGTGTTACGCACGGTCTGGGTGGTGCTGATATTGACGACCGATGCGCCATATTTCTCAACCAGGTCGGCAAAATCGGGCAAGTCTCTGGCCGACGCATTGACGGCAAAGGAAGCCAGCAAAGATAACAGGACAAAGATGCGTTTCATTTATTTTGATCCTCTGCAAAACGAATGAAGTTAATGGAGCGCCGAAGGATGACGGGTTGAAAGGCGCGATTGCCTTTCGCTCCATCCGAAACCCGCTTCAGGAGAAAAAAACCGGCGATGAGACCGGCCAGCATACCCGCCGCCGCATAAGCATCCGGCTGCGTATTGTCCGGGGCGAGCAAGCCGCCCAGCATGGCGCCCAACAGCAACAGCACGAGCGGCAGCAAATAGACCAGCGCCGAACTCTTGAGCAAGGCAGCCTCTTCCACACCGATCACTACCCGCTCGCCGGCCCGCGCCCCGATGGGGTTCAATACCTTGAACGCGCTCTTTTTCGTCCCCAGCATCTGATTCAGTGTCGTGGTGCCACAGCCATCCTTGCTGCTGCAACTCCCGCAGGCAGAGGCGCGCGAAGTTTCCACCCAGGTTTCATCCGGGGTAGTTGAAACGATGGTGCCTTCAGCTTCCAGCATGATTTTCCTATTTCGGTACGAAGCTAATGGAATTGCCGATTTGCGTGACCGTTGCTTCTGGCACTTCACCCAGCACCGTCACCTGATGATTGTTCACTGACCGGGTAAAAATATTGATGGCGCCGTTACGCGAAATGCCGACAACCGCCTTGGCATCACTGGCAACGGGCTCGATGAAGATGGAGACGGCAGCCAAATGGTCCGAATACACCAGATGATTGGTTGGGTGTTTTTTACCAGGAAACGAACGTTTCAAACCCATGATCCTGACGAATCCCGGTGGCACCGAGCCGACTTGCCAGACGGCATCAACCGGCATTTCGACAGCTGGATGCAGGGGAGATTGGTTCATGGCAAATTTCGGCTTGAGCAGGTTCCTGTCGATTTCTCCGCCGATGACCAGCTGGCTGAAGGAGAATTGATCGACCATCTCGTTCTTTTCATTCAAGGTGGTCGATTTGAGCAACAGGCCGGTATCAGTATGGGCGCACAGGCGATGGCCGTAGCGGAAGGCATCCCGCGAAATCAGCATGACATTCCTGCACTCGTATCCGGCCACCCGCTCGGTGGCGCCCAGTTTCACCTGATAGAGGGTGCCGATGTCGCCAGCGCCTTCCGGCAAAATGGCAGGAAAACCCGCCTTGACCCGACGCCGTTCGCTGAAAGTTGCCTTGCTGTCCGGCATGAAACAGACGACTTCATCATTGTTGCGAATAATTTCCCTGGGTGAACCGTCCAGCACCTCGAGTTTTTCATGCTCGCCCGACCCATCGACCAGATGCGTGATACGCGAGGTTTCCATCTTGCCGTCACGGTAATAGATAAAGGTGCCGCTATAGTTGGTGCGGTGCGCAGCGCTGGATATCTTTTGCAGCCAGATTGAGGCTTCGGACTCGTCAGCTAAAACGGCGGTGGGCAGAATTAGTAAAACAGACAAAACCAGACGAAATACCCTCATCGCGCAGCGACCTCGCGCACTTCTGAAATTGTTCTCACATAGGGAGCCATCCCCTGCATGCTGACAGAAGGGGAATATTCTTCATGCGCCAGCAGGTAGGGATTCATGCTGACATTTTGAATCTCGACCGCAGGCGCTTGCGCAAACTGTGATCCGAATGGCTTGTTGAGCTGACCGGTCTGGCCAATTTGCACCGCCGCCCAGGCGACGAAACCGACCGCTGCCACGGAAGCGACGACCGAGAGCGCCAGTTTGCGTGGAGAAGGCCTGTTCAGTCGCCGTGGCGCGAGCACAGTCGGTTCCCGCTCAAGTCGGTCAAAAAACTTTGCCATGAAGTCATCCGAAACGACCGGGGTATCCCGCATCACGTCGCCGATCAAGTGGTAGTGTTCCCATTCATCCCCGAGGCCTTTTTGCTTGAGGCTGGAAAACAGGCGGTGCACAGCGTCTTCTTCAATCTCACCATCCATCAGCGCCGAAATCTGTTCATTCATATCTACCACCTTTTGTTTACCATCTTTTGTCCGGCTGTGTATTCAGCAACGGGCGCAACTTCCCGGCGATGGCCTCGCGTGCACGAAAAATCCGTGACCGCACGGTGCCGATCGGGCAATTCATGACTTGCGCAATATCTTCGTAACTCAGTCCCTCGATCTCGCGCAGGGTAATCGCCGTTCTCAACTCTTGAGGCAACGCATCCACGGCAGAGTTCACTGTCTCGGCAACCTGGCGCGACATCAGTTCGGTTTCCGGTGTATTGATATCGCGGAGCTCGTCCCCGCCTTCAAAATTCTCGGCCTCTTCATTATCAAAGAGCGTCACGGTCGGCGCACGGCGACCTTGCGCAACCAGATAGTTCTTGGCCGTATTGATCCCGATCCGGTACAGCCAGGTATAAAACGCGCTATCGCCACGGAAAGACGGCAGCGCCCGATAGGCCTTGATAAAGGCTTCCTGCGAGACATCTTCCACCTCGGTCGCATCACGAATGAAGCGCGACAGCAGGCGGGCAAGCTTGCGCTGATATTTGGCCACCAGCAGTTCAAAAGCGCGCTTGTCGCCGTGTTGCGCGCGCTCGACCAACTGCTGGTCGATTTCCCTGTCACCCATTGGGGCTTACTCCCTGAAACTACCGTTTATTATTTTAGTGCTTCACTGACTGCCAGGACAGGCTTAAGTTCCGCATCGCCAGCGCGATGGTGGTATGATTTTTCGGCCCTCATCAACTGGAAACAAAGTGAAATCATTCGACGTCGCCATCATCGGCAGCGGCCTGGCAGGCATGACGCTGGCGCTGCAACTGGCCGACCACAAGAAAATCGGCCTGATCACCAAACGCTCCCTGCTGGATGGCGCCAGCAACTGGGCACAAGGCGGGATTGCGGCCGTGCTCGGCGATGACGACTCCTTTGCGTCTCACATACAGGATACGCTGATTGCCGGAGATGGGCTGTGCAGCGAAGACGCCACCCGCTTTGTAGTCGAACACGGCAAAACGGCCATCGAATGGCTGTTGCAGCAAGGCGTCCAGTTCAGCCACAACTGTCATGACAATGACAGCCCCCCCCTCCCCTGCCCTCCCCCGCCAGCGGGAGCACCCGCAAGGAGTGTCCCCGCCGGGATTGGCGGCATAGCCGCTCAATCCGGCGAGAAGGGGGACGCAGGCTCGCTGCGCGAGTCTCATTCCAAGGAAGCGCACAGCGACGATCTACACCTGACCCGTGAAGGCGGCCACAGCCACCGCCGCATCGTTCACGCCGCCGACGCCACTGGCGCCGCCGTCCAGCACACGCTCGCCAGCCGGATCTGCGCTCACCCCAATATCACCATATTGGAAAATTACATTGCGGTCGATCTGATCACGGGCAAAAAACTGGGGCTGAACGAATCGCGCTGTTTTGGTTTATATGCGCTGGACAACCGCTCCGGCAAGGTCGAAACCATCGCTGCGCAACATGTCGCGCTGGCCTCCGGCGGCGCAGGCAAAGTCTACCTCTACACCACCAACCCGGATGTCGCCGCAGGCGATGGCATTGCCATGGGCTGGCGCGCAGGCTGCCGGGTCGCCAACATGGAGTTCATCCAGTTTCACCCCACCTGCCTGTATCACCCGCACGCCAAATCCTTCCTGATTACCGAGGCAGTACGTGGTGAAGGCGGCTTGCTAAAACTGCGTGATGGCACACGCTTCATGCCGGATCACGATCCACGCGCCGAACTCGCGCCCCGCGACGTCGTCGCCCGCGCCATCGACTTCGAAATGAAAAAGCGCGGCCAGGACTGCGTCTATCTGGACATCTCGCACAAACCCGCCGCGTTCCTGAAAGAACATTTTCCGAATATCTACGCCCGCTGTCTGGAACTGGGCATCGACATTACACACGACCCCATCCCCGTTGTTCCTGCCGCCCACTACACCTGCGGCGGCATCATGGTCGATCTGCGCGCCCGGACCGACATCGACAATCTCTACGCCATCGGCGAGGTTTCCCACACCGGCCTGCACGGGGCCAACCGCCTGGCCAGCAATTCGCTTCTCGAATGCATCGTCTTCGCCCAGGCTGCCGCGCGGGATATTCTGGAACAAGGAGAAAGTCCCATTCCCTCCCTGCCGGAATGGGACGAAAGCCGGGTGACGGACGCCGACGAAGAAATCATCATTTCCCACAACTGGGACGAACTGCGCCGCTTCATGTGGGACTACGTCGGGATAGTGCGCACCAACAAACGCCTGCAACGCGCCATGAATCGTATCAAACTGCTACAGGAAGAAATCGACGAGTACTACAGCAACTTCCGCATCACCAACGACTTGATCGAACTGCGCAACCTGGTGCAAACCGCCAAACTGATCGTCCAGAGCGCCATGCTGCGCCACGAAAGCCGGGGGCTGCACTTCAGCCGGGATTACCCGGAGAAATTACCGACGGTGGAAAACACGGTGCTAACCCGAATTTTGCACAAACAGGGCGAATAACAAAGTAAGCATTTGATATAATACGAGTTATCAAAAAACATATTCGTAAAAAATGACTACTTGTACTCGCCCTGATGCCAATTCTACCCCAGAACAACTCCGCTTT
>JAUYFQ010000143.1 GCA_030690895.1 Sulfuricellaceae bacterium | reverse complement strand
ACGATGCCTCCCGCCCTTGTCAACCACAAATCACCCTTCACCCCGCCAGTGGGGGTTAGGGGGCTTTCGCCTGAAAATCAAAAAAATGCGCTGTGGTGATGCAAATGGCATGGAGGGGGATTTGTGCAACATTCAGGTTAACTGTTTCAGCCTGTCTTTCGCCAAGTCCAGCTCTGGTCTTGGAGTTTTCTGCTGCTTTTTGATGAAGCCGTGCAGCAGAACCATCGTTCCGCCTTCAGTGACGAACAGGGTTCTGGCGATTCGGGTATCCAGGCGTGTTCGTACTTCCCAAATGCCATCCTCCAGGTGAGCCACCAAGGGCATCCCAAGTGGTCAGCCAAACTGCACCGTCTTGATGTCCTCGCCGATAATTTTTCTGTTGGTCGCCGACAGTGCCCGCAACCAGTCGCGAACTGGCTCCGAACCGGTTTCGGTTCTGAAGAATCGGACATCGAGAATTTGTTGTTGAGCCACATGGCAAACGTATCATTTCTGATACTACAAAACAAGGGCTAACACAGGGATAGTGACGGCATATGACGCAACAGGGAGCGGTGATGTTTCAGCTATACTTCCTCCCCATGAAATCGCGCCAAAACACCCTGCTGGTTCTATTAACCCTGGCCATTCTGGCCTGGTCAGGCTGGCAGCCGAAAGACCGCCTGACCTGGTATCTGGAAGTCGCGCCGGTGTTGATCGCGTTGCCGATCCTGTTCCTTACCCGCCGCAGCTTTCCGCTGACCTCGCTGGTTTACTGGCTGCTGGCCATACATGGCGCGATCCTGATGATAGGAGGGCATTACACCTATGCGGAAATGCCGCTGTTCAGTTGGCTGCGCGACACTTTTGAACTGTCGCGCAATTACTACGACCGGCTGGGTCATGTCGCGCAGGGTTTCATTCCGGCCATTTTGGTGCGCGAAATCCTGCTGCGCCGCTCCCCCCTGCAAGTCGGCAAGTGGCTGTTTTTCATGACGACCAGCGTGTGCCTGGCGATCAGCGCCAGCTATGAATTTTTCGAGTGGTGGGTGGCAGTCGCTTCCGGGGAGGATGCCGTGGCCTTCCTCGCCACCCAGGGTGATGTCTGGGATACCCAGTGGGACATGTTCCTGGCGCTGTGCGGCGCGGTGAGTTCGCAGTGGCTACTGGGGCGCTGGCATGATAGACAGTTGCTGCGCTTGAACTACAATGGTGTTCGTTAAGGAGAAAATAATGCCAACCATCAGCATGTTTTATGGTCTGATTATTCGGATGTTGTTCATGGATACAAAACAGCATCACTTGCCGCATATTCACGTTGAGTATCAAAGCATGGAAGCCGTATTTGTCATCCCTTCCGGTGAATTGCTGGAAGGTCAATTGCCGGAGAAGAAAGTCAGGCTGGTTCAGGTATGGATTGATCTGCATGAGGAAGAATTGATGGCCGACTGGGCTCTAGCCACGCGAGGCGAGCCCCTGTTTCGAATTGATCCACTACGTTAGGCGCTCTCAAATGCTGCCCAAAGTGACTACAGTTCAAGCCTTTTCGAATTATCGTCTTCTGGTTACTTTCGAGAACGGGGAGCGCAAGGTTTTCGACATGACGCCCTACCTTGATTATCCGGTGTTTCAGCGCCTGAAGAATCCTGGTTTTTTTGGCTTGGCGCGTATTGATTATGGTACGGTGACTTGGCCAGGGGAGATCGATATTGCCCCGGAAACAATCTATCTGGAGGCGGTTTCTGAGAATGCCTGTCATGCGGCTGCGTAGTGCCAGATATTTATTTGGCCGATCAAAACGTTCATGCTAAACGCCATCTGGATTTTCTTCTTCCTGGCCGCTTTCGTCATTGGCCTGGGCAAACTGCTGCTATTCGGCCAGACCGATGTGTTCCCGCTCATGATGAAGGCGACTTTCGATTCCGCCAAAACCGGTTTCGAGATCGCGCTGGGCTTAACCGGCATCATGACGCTGTGGCTGGGGGTGATGAAAATCGGCGAGAAAGCCGGATTTCTCGAATGGCTGACGCGTCTGCTCGCGCCCCTGTTCCAGCGCCTGATGCCCGATGTACCGCCCAACCATCCCGCGCTCGGCGCCATCACCATGAACATGGCGGCCAACATGCTGGGGCTGGACAATGCCGCCACGCCCATGGGACTCAAGGCCATGCGCGAGTTGCAGACGCTCAACCCCACGCCCGAGACTGCCAGCAATGCCCAGATTCTGTTTCTGGTCATTAACGCCTCTTCGGTCACCCTTCTGCCTGTGACCATCTTCACCTACCGCGCCCAGCTTGGCGCAGCTGACCCGACCGATGTGTTCATTCCCATCCTGCTGGCCACCTATTGCTCCACGCTGGTGGGGTTGGTGTCGGTCGCCCTGATCCAGAAAATCAACCTGTTCGACCGGGTGGTGATGGCCTATCTGGGCGGTATCACCGCACTGGTGATCGGCCTGGTCGCTTACTTCGCACAGCTCGAACCGGCTGTCATGCAGGCGCAATCGGCCTTCGTCAGCAATTTCCTGCTCTTCAGTCTGCTGGTCGCGTTTCTGGTGGGAGCCGTGACCAGAAAGGTCAACGCCTACGAGGCCTTTATCGAAGGCGCGAAAGATGGCTTCTCGATCGCCATCGGCATCATTCCCTACCTGGTCGCCATGCTGGTCGCCATCGGTGTATTTCGCGCCAGTGGCGGGCTGGAAGCAGTGATGGGTGGGATACGCTGGCTGGTGCAAGGTTTTGGCTGGGATGCCCGCTTCGTCGACGGCTTGCCGACCGCGCTGATGAAACCGCTCTCGGGCAGCGGTTCGCGCGCCATGATGATCGAAACCATGCACGCCCACGGCGCCGATTCCTTCGCCGGACGCCTGGCCTCGATCATTCAAGGCAGCACTGAAACGACCTTCTACGTGCTGGCCGTCTATTTCGGCTCGGTCGGCATTCAGCGCGTGCGCCATGCCGTGTCCTGCGGATTGCTGGCTGATCTGGGCGGATTTTTGGCGGCAGTGGGGGCGGCGTATTTCTTCTTTGGGTGAGCAGGCGGTTCGTGGCTTGAAAATGCGTTAATGCAAGACCTGGTACCGGTGTTGTATTCAGGCCGTCATGTCGTCCTGCACCCGCAAGGAGTGTCCCCGCCGCGAGCGGCAGCAAAGCTGCTCGCACAGGCGAGAAAGGCCGACCTACATACAGGTGATTCAACATGCCAAGGACGGGAATTGGCAGTGGGCGGTTAGCGCTGATCGAGCAGCCTGTTTAGCTGCCGCTGCTGGAAATCGTAATCGTCGCGCGCACGATGGTACTGTCGTTCCAGGGCGTGAAGCTCGCTGTGTATTCTATCTTTTCTCTTGTCGTCGAGATTTTTCTTGTGTAGCCGGCTCTCTGCTGAGTGAATGCTGCTTTCGATGCTTTCCATCCTGCTCCTTGCCTCGTAAACGGCATAGGCGGCGCTATGGCGGCGGCGGAATTCCCCGTCAATCCCGTGCGGGCAGACTGCGTGGTAAGTATCCCCCCGCAAGCCAGTTGCAATGGCGTTTTCGAGTTGGCAGTAGGATTGCAGGCCGCTGGTTCGGCCATCCAGGTAGCTCCGCTCATCGGGACGAACGCCATATTCCGAGCAGGCTTCGCGGTGGAGCGCAAGCCGCGCTGCCGGTTCGCCTTCCATGCCATCTTTCAGGCCGATGGCATGCCAATCTCCCTGACGGCACTCTTCTTTTGACAGCGTAGCGCATCCAGTGAGCGCGACGATGAACATGGATAGGATGAGGAGTTTCATTCTAAAAATCCTACTTCAAGCCACAGAGTTCACAGAGAGGACAACGGGTTATATCACTTTGAGCTGGCTACAAAAACCGATCCAACAACTTCCTGCTATGCCGATCCAGTTTCTGAACATCGCGAATCAGGTAATGAATGCCGTTGCTGTCAGCGATAAGCAGGGTGGTTTGGCTGAGGCGGCGGATGTCTTCTTCGGCTTTGAGTATGAAGGTCGTGGAGCCGCGATCGGTTTTGACTTCCCAGGTGCTGGGGGTAGCGAAGCTGGATACCTGTTGCAGTTCCAGCATCTCGGGCATGAATTCGCGGCTGGCGAGTTCGGCTTCCAGCAGGGTGCGGTTGCCATCGGCAAGCGCAGCGAGGTCTGCGATCCAGGCCAGTTCGTGGCCTTCTTCCGAGACCAGGGCGATGTCCTGTAGGGGGGCGGCAATCGGGAAGGCGCGCACCGGTACGATGTTGGGGTGGACGCTGCCATCGGTTGCCGTGAAGTCCAGTTTCCCGAAGGGGTTGCGGCTGAGGGTGAAATCCATGTTCATGGGGCTTTCTCCAGTGGCTGCGGGTTCCAGGCGGCAATCTCCAGTTCGGTATCCACGTTGCGGGCTTGCGCCATATAGAGGCGGTAGTAGTGCCCTTCTTTCGCCATCAGTTCGTCATGGTTGCCGATTTCGACGATCTGGCCGCGATCCATGACTACCAGCCGGTCGGCCTTGCGCAGGGTGGAGAGGCGGTGGGCGATGGCGATCGTGGTGCGACCGCGTACCAGGTTGTCCAGGGCTTTCTGGATTTCCTTTTCGGTTTCCGTGTCCACAGAAGACGTGGCTTCGTCCAGGATCAGGATGCGCGGGTCGATGAGCAGGGCGCGGGCGATGGAGATGCGCTGACGCTCGCCGCCTGAGAGTCCGTGGCCGCGTTCGCCGACCAGAGAGTCGTAGCCGTGCGGCAGGCGCAGGATGAATTCGTGGGCGTGGGCGGCGCGGGCAGCAGCGACGATTTCTTCTCGGCTGGCATCGGGTTTGCCATAGGCGATGTTCTCTGCAATGGTGCCAAAAAACAGGAAGGGCTCTTGCAGAACCAGGCCAATGTGACGGCGGAAATCGGCGACTGGCAGCGAGCGGATATCGACGCCATCAACGCGGATCGATCCCTCGGTGACATCGTAAAAACGGCAGATCAGGTTGACCAGGGTGCTTTTTCCAGAGCCGCTGTGGCCGACCAGGCCGATCATTTCGCCGGGGCGAATCTCCAGATCCAGCTCACGGATGATGGCGCGGTTGCCGTAGCGGAAACCGGCTTTGCGAATCTCGATCTGGCCGCTGATGTGCGCCAGATGAACGGGTTGAGTCGGTTCTGGGACGCTGGAAACATGGTCGAGAATGTCGAAAATGCGCTTGGCGCCCGCAGCGGCTTTTTGTGTCACGGAAACGATGCGGCTCATTGAGTCCAGGCGTGTGTAGAAGCGGCTGATGTAGGCGATAAAAGCCGTCAGCACGCCGACCGTAATTTCGTTGTTCGATACTTGCCAGATGCCGAATGCCCACACCACCAGCAGGCCGATTTCGGTCAGCAATGAGACCGTGGGGGAAAACAGCGACCATACCCGGTTGAGGCGGTCGTTGGCATCCAGATTGTGGCGGTTGGCGGCGCGGAAACGATCCGATTCGCGCTGTTCCTGGGCGAACGCCTTGACCACCCGGATGCCGGGAATGGTGTCGGCCAGCACATTGGTGACTTCCGACCACACCCGGTCGATTTTCTCGAAGCCGGTGCGCAGGCGGTCGCGCACCACATGGATCATCCAGGCGATGAATGGTAGCGGTGTCAGCGTCACCAGCGCCAGCCAGGGGTTGATGGAAGTCAGGATGACAGCAGTCATGACGATCATCAGCACATCGGTGGCGAAATCGAGCAAGTGCAGGGAGATGAAGACGTTGATCCGGTCGGTTTCCGAACCAATCCTCGCCATCAGATCGCCGGTGCGCTTGCCGCCGAAATATTCCAGCGAGAGCTTGAGCAGGTGATCGTAGGTCGTGGTGCGCAGATCAGCGCCCATGCGCTCGCTAACCAGCGCCAGGATGTAGGTGCGCGCCCAGCCCAGCCCCCAGGCCAGCAGCGCGGAACCCAGCAGGCCGGAGAGCAGCAGGGTGACCAGGCCGGTATCGATGGGCGTGCCGTTCTGGTAGGGAATCAGCACCTTGTCCATCATGGGCATGGTCAGGTAAGGCGGCACCAGCGTGGCGGCGGTGGAAGCCAGGGTGAGCAGGAAGCCAGCCAGCAACTGACCGCGATAGGGGCGGGCGAAACGCCACAGGCGGAACAGCGTCCAGGTCGATGGCGGAGCAAGCACTTCCCGAGAGCAGACCGGACAGCTTTCTGCATCGGGGGGGAGCGTGTTTTGGCAATTCGGGCAGAGCGACTCGTCTTCGGTCGTTTGAAATTCGCCGCCGTTTTCTCGCAAGCGCGCGAACGCGCCAAACAGGCGCAGGGCATCCGTGTTGTGATTCATCGTGTAGCGCCAGCAGGCAAGTCGGGTGTTGCCATCCAGTAATTCCAGGCTGCCTACTCCAGCGTGGTCGGCCTGTTGCAGCGCTAGTTCTGGCGAGTTGTGCCAATGTTGCCAGTCTTGGTTTGTTTCTATTTTGGCCAGCAAGCGCTGGCTGGTCAGCAGTATCAGCCCGGAAGAAAAATGCAGTTGGGAATCAAGATCGGTTTCGAGCCAGGCCAGAATGGTTTCATCCTGATCCAGAATGGGCTGGACGCTGGCTTGCCAGTGATCTGACAGGGTTCTGGTCGGCAAGTGAGCTTGGGGCATGTTGTTCGCTAGGTGAATATAACGGGGATGTCCCGGATTAACGCAGTAAGCACAGGGAGGTTGACGGCGGATTTTATACGAAAATCCACCGCCCAGCGTCAGACCCGCAAACCTGTTTTCAATATCCAGCCCGCCTTTTCAAGGCCGTTTTTCGCCTGAGGGCTTAACTTGCCGGCGACCAGAAGGGTTTTCTTCGGTGCGTTGAGATCCTTGCGTTGTGCGAAGGCAGCAGCGCCTTTGTCCCAAATGCCATAGTCGATGGCGATGGACACAATAATTGCACCTTCGCTTGTCACGCCGACGGGGACCAGTTGACTCATTTTGAGTTTGGCAAACCGTCCTTCTTTCTGGTGATGCTGTGCCAGTATGGCGAGCGATTCAAGTAAAAAGCGGGCGTGCGATTCACCCTGCACAGCGGCAGCAACCGCGACCGCCGATTCAATGCCGTCCATCTTGCCCAAGGCTTCGAGTCGCGCAACCAGCGCGGTTTGCAGTGTCGGCGTAAACCACTTGTTGCGTTGCAGGTCACGAACGGCTCGTCCCTGTACACCCAGCGACAGCAGCTTGGCTTCGTTTTCCTTTTCCAGATCAATCGGCGGTTTGTTCCACACCGTCTGGCGTACTGTGTCATCAAACTCGTAGGCGTACTGGACGGGCGCCATGATGGCGCCCAGCGTCAGGGACACGCCGAAGTTGCCGGCAAACGTTGCAGTAGCTGCGTCATCCAGCAAAGGGCGCAGTACCGGGTTTGAGGTGTAGGGATCAATGCCCAGTTTTTGCGCCCATTCGCGACGCGCCTTGTTATAGCCGAAAGGGTCGCCGTTAAATGACGGTGGTTCAGGCTCGCCGTTGGGCGCGGATTTCGGCTTTGCTTTCGAGTTGGCGCTGCTCACGTCATCGGCTTTGTCGCCGACGTATTGAGCACCTGACTGGGCGAGATAGCCAACCCGTCCGATGACAGTGCCGATGCCCTTGCCGACATTTTCTACCGTTTTGCCAGGGTCTTCGACTGTATTCGCAGCAAACTTCACTACGCCACCAGCGGATTTGGACATGGCATCCTTGAACGCCGAATCTTTTTGTACCTTCTGCAACTCCTCGATCGCCTTCAGTTCGCTGACCCGCTCACCCAGCATTTTTGTGCCTAATACGCTGAATTTCCCGAACTTGGACTCGATCATGAACCTGCCGAAATAGTTCTCGACCTTGACTGGCTCGACAACCTTGTACTGCGCTCCACTGAGCAGTGCCGAGTGCGTCAGCTCAGCGCCTGGCAGCGTAGGTGATGCTTCCTGGCCAGACGCGCTCTGCGCATTTGACAGGCCGGATGCCATGGTCAAGACGGTGAATAGTGCAAGGCTTGGTAAGTGCTGACGATGCATGTGGCTAACCTCAATAGGTGATAAACGGTTCAATTTCGATGGCCCAGTTTAACCTAAAAACCGCTTCTTACTGATGGCTTCCCTTGTTTGCTGGTGTGACAACCGGCACCCGGAAAACAGTGGCCAGCGCCAGGCTGAGCGCCCAGGCAAACCAGCCGGACCACAATATGTGGGAAAGAAAATGTGCGCCTTGAGCCATTCTTCCCAGGCCCAGGAACATGCCAGCCAGCAAACCACAGATCAATGTCCAATTGGCGAGCCTGGGTTTGGTTGCGCGCAGGGCAACGGCCAGGATGATCCAGACAAAGCCGGCTGAGGCGTGGCCGGCGGGAAAACAGACGCCCCGCACAATATCGCCGGGCGTATCGGCGAAGAGGCTGACATAAGGGGCGAAACCACCGAAATCGACCACATCCCACGGGCAATGACGGTTGGTTAGTTGCTTGATGGTGGAAGTCAGGAGCGGGATCAATATGATGCCGGCAGCAGCGAGCAAGGCGTTGTGCGGCGGCAACCAGGCCAGGTGGCCCCGCCAGCCAAAGCCACACGCGATCAGCGCCAGAAAGCCGAGCAGGAAAGAGGCCGACTTCAACCCATGATGCATGAAACTATCGAAAAACCAGCTGTGTTGCCAGGGAAAGGTGTGTGTTCCCGCGTCGTAAAAAAATTGGCTCAGGCGGACATCCAGCAGAGTATTCTCAAAAATTCCCAGCAGGAGACAAGCAATCAGCAGCAACCCAGCGCTTTGAGTCAGCAGCCAACGCTGGTCGGCCCGGGTAAAGGCAGCTCTGCTCATGAATGACGACAAGCGGCAGAGAGGTCCATTTCCGGTTCGTATGCCGACGTTTTAACATCGAGCATGCCAAGTACGGTATGGAAAAGATGGTCATGGCTAGCTGGCGACTGTGCGCGTTTGGCAAGGCAGCCGGAATCTAACGCAAAACTGGATGTATAGCCGGGCGACAGCCACATCACCATCGGCACCCTGGTTTGCAGGTCGGGGGCGATGGCGTAGGGGATGCCGTGCAGGAAAAGATTGTTTTCACCCAGCGATTCGCCATGATCGGAAACGTAGATCATCGACGCGTCATGTTTTGTTTGCGACCGCAGAAAGCGAACCGTGCTTGCCAGCACATGATCGGTGTAGTGGATGGCGTTGTCGTAAGCATTGACAATGGATTCACGCGAGCAGTGCGACAGGTCTGCATCCTCGCAGGCCGGGGTGAATTTCTTTGAAGACTCGGGGTAACGCTTGTAATAGGCGGGGCCGTGGTTGCCCATCTGGTGCATGACGACCAGCAGGTTGCCAGGCGTTTCGGCAATGGTTTTCTCCAGCGTTTTTAGCATCGCTTCGTCCAGACAACGCTCACCATCGCACAACGTGGGCGACTCGGCCGGATTCGGGCGGATTTCCTCCACGCCCTTGCAGACGCCCTTGCAGCCGGACTGGTTGTCGATCCAGACAACCCGAAAACCGGCGCGGGCCGCCACATCAAGCAAGGATTCGCTGCCGTGGATGCGCGTTTCGTCGTACTGTCGCCGCCCCCAGGGGGAGAAAATGCAGGGAACGGAGACTTCGGTATTACTGCCGCAACTGCTGACCGAAGCGAAATTGACGACGCCCTCCGCAGCCAACTCGGGCGTCGTCTGCCGGGCATAGCCGGATAAGCCCCAGTTTGCGGCGCGCACGGTTTCACCTAGCACAAACACCATCACCGTGGGCTTCTTGCGGTTTGCCCAAGTGCTGCCGGGGACCGCATCAGCGCCGATCGAAGCGCGAACCAGTTCGCCAGCCTGTGCCTTGCCGCCTGCCACGCGGGCAAGTGAATAGAGATAGTTTGCGGGGGTGATCAGATAGCGCATTTCCTTGTGATTGCGCATCTGTGAGGCCAGATCCTTGTAAACCAGCAAGATGGCGCCGCTTGCAGCCACCAGCGCCAGGAACAGCGCCAGAACCCGGACCAGCAGCGCCCGGTGAAGCGAGTCGCGGCGCAGTTGAACCCGGCTGAGCAGCCAGATTGGCAAGCCTGCATACAGCAGAATATTGGGGATGAGCGCCCAGGTCATCAGGTCGCCCGCCTCATGGGTATCCGTTGCCAGCACGTTGCGCAGCATTCCCGGGTCGAGATAAATATGGTAACGATTCATGAAATACACGGAAAAAGCAGTCACCAGCAGCAGCAGGGCGAGCAGGGGCTTGGCTGTCCAGCGGTTGAGCAGCAGGCTCAGAATGAAAAAATGCAGTGCCGCGAGAATGACAAACAGCGCGCCAGCCAGCAGCCAGCTACGCGATTGCCCGAAATCCTGCCCGGCGAGCATCCCATTCCAGAATAGCTGGTTGCAGAAAATGACAAAAAACAGGCTGGCGATCAGCGCCAGGGATTCCACGCGCAGCAGCGGGCGAGCCTTGAGCAGTTTCTGGACAAAGGGCGGGCGAAATTTCGTATCAGTGGGTGACATTCAGGCATCGAAAAATTTGGATGCCGGATGATAGCGGGCTGCGTGTGAAGAAAACGTGATGGGGCAGGGCGGGCTGAATCAACAATCCGGATGGAAAAAACTGGTAGCATGGAACACACGGATTCCAATTTAGGGAGAGTAGCGTGAAAAAGATTCCATTATTTTTAGTTCTATCGATGCTCATTTTTTCTTCGATTTCCTTTGCTCAGGAAAAAGACGCGAAAGGCTCGAAAGACCATCCCTTGCTTTCAAGAATTCCTAGTTACTACATCAGTGATCAAGCCAATAAGGATTTCGATAGGTACACATCTCCATACATTGATAAAGACAATGTTTGGGAAGGAAGGCTTACTCAAACAAATTATACGGCGCAGGAAGGAACGAAAGAATTAAGCTTCATTCAGATCGTAAGAAATTATGAAAATGCCATAAAAAAATTAAACGGAAAAATATTGTTATCTGAATCCAGTAGATTAAATGCCAGGATTGAGAAAAATAAAGACGTCACTTATGTCAGCGTCGAGGCATTTAATGAAGGAAGAAATTACACGTTGATTATCGTCGAAAGCAAGATGATGGAAAACGAAGTTACCATTGATGCGGCATCTTTGAATAAAGGTATTTCCGAGACAGGAAAAATTGCCGTTTACGGAATATATTTTGATACTGGCAAATCAGATATCAAACCAGAATCCAAGCCAACAATTGCTGAAATTGAAAAAATGTTGAGGCAAAACCCGAAGCTAAAGCTTCTTGTTGTCGGACATACGGATATTGATGGTTCTCTGGAATCAAATATGAAATTATCATCAGATCGCGCTGCTTCGGTTGTTAAGGCTTTAATTGAAAACAAGATTCAGGCTTCAAGATTAAAGTCTGGTGGAGTCGGACCTTACTGCCCGGTTGACAGTAATCGTACCGAAGGAGGAAAAGCAAAAAACCGTAGAGTCGAATTAGTGGAAATGTTTTAACCCGGCATTCTACTTAACTCGAATTTAGTCCAGATGCAGCGCTGGACCAAAATCGATACTGACTTTCCCGCCGCCGCCTTCGACGTTGCTGGCACTCACCTGCCAGCCGCTGGCGTCGGCGATGTGCTTGACCAGCGCCAGGCCGATGCCGAAGCTGATATGGTTGCCGCTGTGATAAAAACGGTCGAAGACGAAGGGGATCGCTTCGGGTAGAAAACCTTGCCCCCTGTCCAGTACGCTCAGGGTATTTCCCTTCAGCTCGCAGCGCACCTGGGCGTCCGGGGTGTAGCGCAGCGCATTGTCGAGCAGGTTGCGCAAGACCAGACGCAACAGGGCAGGATCGGCATCGACCATCGCCGAAGCGGGCACTTCCAGATCAAGTTTTCTAGTGATTCCATGTCCGTTTTTATCAGTATAAGCAGGCAGCAGGGACACCCAGATTTCCAGCAGCGTGGGCGCCAGGGCAACCGCTTGCCTGTCGCCTGGGCTTTGCGCGCGCGCCAATGCCAGCAGACTCGAAGCCAGTGAGGTAATCCGGTCTGCCGTGGCGATGATGCGTTCTGCGCGTCGCCGGGCGGCAGGCGGAAGATCCGGTATTTCCGCGACCAGCTCGGCATCGCTCCGTATGCTGCTGAGCGGGGTGCGCAATTCATGCGACAGATTGGCGGAAAAAGCGCTCTCGCGCTCCAGTTGCGCGGTCTGACGCGCTTCATGCGCATCCAGCGCCTGCGCGACAACCAGAAGCTCCCGTTCCATGCCAGGCCTGGCATAGTGCCCTTGAGCCTGATCGATGCTGGTTGCCAGGGTTTCGAGGTGGCGGGTCAGCCGTTTGGCAAGCAGATAGACGGCAAACAGGGTGACCAGCGTGACCAGTGCGGCGATAAAGATGGTCATGAAAACCAGAAATCGGTACAGCTCCTCACTCGTCCTGACATCATAGGCAAGGATGAATCGACCGCTGGCGTCGTCGCGCACGGAAACATGGTATTCCACATCACCGTCGAAAATTTCGTGGTGCCCTACGGCGAGATTGGCCAGATAGGGCGGCAAGCCGGGGGCGGACTTGCCTCGAACCTGATGATAAAGCTGCATGTGAGGGGTGTTCGGCGAGGCCAGTTCTGGCGCGCGTTGCCAAAGCGACATGCTGTGTTCGAGCTGCTGGTTGACGATCTGCTCGGTCAGGTTTTCATTTCGCTCCTCAAACGCCAGAATCAATATGGATGCCAGCAAGAATATGCTCACCAGAACCAGTGCAGCCGTCATGACGGCAATGCGCCAGCGCAGGCTGGGCATCTTCCTGGCATTTGATTGTTCAGCGTTCGACAAGCTTCACTCCCAGTCCGTGCATGGTGGCAATTTCGACCGAAGCGTCAGACCCAAGCGACTTGCGCAAGGTATACAGCAGGTTACGCAGGTTGTCGCCGGTTTCCTGCTCTTCTCCCCAGATGGCGGTTTCCAGCTCACGCCGGGAGAAAACGCGGCCAGGAGCCGCGAGCAGCAAAGCGGCAAGGTTCAGCGCCTTGGGAGGCAAGTGAAGCTGGCGGCCATCCAGGCGCAAGCTTTTCTCTGCCTGGTCATAGGTCAGATTGCCGCAGCGTGGCGCGCTGCCTTCATTGTGCTGCGAAGCGCGCCGGACTAGCGCAGTCAACCGCGCTTCGACTTCCTTGAGCGCGAAGGGCTTGACCAGATAATCGTCAACACCGGCAGAAAAGCCGGCCAGTTTGTCGTCGAGCGTATCGCGCGCGGTCAACATCAGGATCGGAAGCAACTTGCCCGTTGCGCGCAGACTTTGCGCCAGCATCAAGCCATCGCCGTCCGGCAGGGTACGGTCGAGAATCAAGGCGTTGAATCCGCCCTGCTCCAGCAGACGCCGGGCATCTGCCAGCGATACCGCGAAATCGCAACGATGGCCGCGCGCTTCGAGAAAATCGTAAAGATTCTCGGCAATGGCGCGTTCGTCCTCGACGATCAGAATGTGCATCAGGGCACCTCTAAAAATCCATATTTCATCCCAACTGCTGCGTTGCGTAAAAAATTTCTTGCTTACATATCAAGCATATGCTGCGCGGCAAAATTTTTTCCACGCCTTGTCGCACCACTGTTACGGCTTCAGCCGTTTACAGTGGTGGTGATGCCCTTTACGGGTGCATTTGGGCGAAATCTGAATTTTTAGAGGCGCCCATCAGTTAGACCTGGTAGCAGAGTAATTTTCATTCATATCATAGGTCAGCGGAAGATATTTTGAAATCAATCTGATAAAGTAGAACCAAGCTCAAACTCACGGTAAACCGGGGTTTGGAGTGGCGCGTTAAGCAAGCTCGATCTGACACAGGCTCCTGACTTTCAAGAATCCATATGGCACATAAAGACATCAAGATACTCAAAATCACGCCGCTACGCGGCCCGAACATCTGGACGTATCGTCCGACCCTGGAAGCCTGGGTGGATATTGGCGACCTGGAGGACTTCCCTTCCAATCTCATTCCCGGTTTTTACGAGCGCCTGAGCGCTTGGCTGCCTGCCCTGATCGAACATCATTGCAGCATCGGCGAGCGTGGCGGGTTTTTGCAGCGGGTGCGCGAAGGCACCTGGCCGGCGCATATTCTGGAGCATGTCACGCTGGAGCTGCAAAACCAGGCGGGCATGCAGAGCGGTTTTGGCAAGGCGCGTAGCACCACGGTGCGCGGCGTGTACAAGGTTGCGGTGCGGGCGCGCCATGAAGAAGTCAGTCGTGCTTGCCTGCTGACGGCGCGGGATCTGGTGATGGCGGCGATCGAGGACACGCCTTTCGATGTCGCTTCGAGCGTTTCCCGCCTGCGTGACATGGCGGATTCGCTTTGTCTGGGACCCAGCACGGCGTGCATCGTGAATGCTGCGACGGATCGGAATATTCCCTCCATCCGCCTGTCCGAAGGCAACCTGATGCAGCTCGGCTACGGCTGCCGCCAGCGTCGTATCTGGACGGCGGAAACCGACCAGACCGGCGCGATTGCCGAAAGCATCGCCAGCGACAAGGATTTGACCAAATCCCTGCTGAAATCCTGCGGCGTCCCGGTGCCTGAAGGGCGCATGGTCGATAGCCCGGAAGACGCCTGGGATGCCGCGCAGGATGTGGGCCTGCCGTGTGTGCTCAAGCCCTGCGACGGCAACCACGGGCGCGGCGTATGCATGGACCTGAAAACCCGTGCCGAAGTCGAAGCCGCCTATCCGGTCGCGTTGCAGGAAGGCAGCGGCGTGATGGTCGAGCGCTTCATCAAGGGCGGCGAGCACCGCCTGTTGATCGTCAACGGCAAGCTGGCCGCCGCCGCGCGTGGCGAAGAGGCCTGGGTGACGGGCGATGGCCGTAGCACGATCCAGTCCCTGATCGACACCCAATTGAATTCTGACCCCCGCCGTGGCGAGGAAGAAGGCTATCCGCTCAGCCTGATTTATCTGGATCACCAACCCACTGCCCGTCTTGAGATCGAGCGCCAGGGCTACGCGACGGATGCGACCCCGCCAGAGGGCGCGCGCATTCTGGTCATGCGTAATGGCAACGCCACTTTTGACGTAACCGACGAGGTTCACCCCTCCGTCGTGGAAATGGGCGTTCTGGCTGCGCGCATTGTCGGGCTGGACGTGGCCGGGATCGACGTGGTGATGGAAGACATCAGCCGTCCGCTGGAAGAACAGGGCGGTGCTTTCGTGGAAGTCAACGCCGGCCCCAGCCTGTTGATGCACCTCAAGCCGCAGGTCGGCGAACCTCGCCCGGTCGGTCGGGCGATTGTGGATGGCCTGTTTCCCGATCAGGCCAGCGGGCGCATTCCCGTGGTCGGCATTGCCGGTAGCCGTGGGCGCGCCGTTGTGGCTCGGATCGTGGCGCGGATGCTGCATCTGAGCGGCTTGTACGTCGGCCTGGCCTGTAGTGATGGTCTGTATCTCAACCAGCGCCAGGTGGAAGGCGGTAATCGCGCCAACTGGGCGGCAGGTAACAAGCTGCTGATCAATCGCTCTGTTCAGGCTGCCGTGATGGAAAATGGCTGCGAGATGATTCTGGCCGAAGGTCTGGCCTATGACCGCTGCCAGGTAGGCGTCGTTACTGGCCTGGATGCAGATGAGCGTCACCCCGATTTTTACATTGAAGAAGCCGAGCATGTTTTCAATATCATGCGCACCCAGGTGGATGTGGTGCTGCCCGATGGCGTGGCGGTGCTCAATGCCTGCGATGCGCGGGTGGCCGAGATGGCGCCGCTGTGCGATGGCGAGGTGATTTTCTTCAGCGATGATTCTGCTGCGCCGGTCTTGCTGGAACACAGAGCCAAGGGTGGCCGCTCCGTGCTGGTAAGGGAAGGCTCGATCATGCTGGCTACCGGCATGGAAGAAACCTGCCTGACTGGGTTGTCCCATATCCCCTTTCTGGTTTCTGGCAACGGCCAGCCCGTCGATGCGCTGGCCGCAACAGGCGCGGCCTGGGCGCTCGGCTTGCCCGCCGACCTGATCCGGGCCGGGCTGGAAATCTATGGGGTGATGGGTAACGAGTAATGGGTGATGGATGGGTGATGCCCTCATTACCCATCACCGCTTACCCGTCCCCAATTGAATTGACCGAATAAATTAAGGAATGGATTTAATGGAAGTATCCCGTATCCGCGCTTTGCGCGGACCCAATTTGTGGAGCCGCCGCACGGCGATTGAAGCGATCGTTTCCTGCAAACCGGAAGAATGCTCGATTAGCAATATTGCCGGTTTTGAAGATCGCCTGCGCGAGCGTTTCCCGGAAATCGGCCCCCTGCAACCCGCCGGACACCTGGAGCAGGTTCCCTTGTCCAGCGCGCTGGAATTCGCCGCGCTGGGCTTGCAGATTCAGGCCGGGTGTCCGGTGACGTTCAGCCGCACTGCGCTGACGACGGAGCCTGGGACTTATCAGGTCGTGGTCGAATACACGGAAGAAGCCGTCGGGCGACTGGCTTTCAATCTCGCGCAAACCCTGTGCCAGGCCGCGCTGGACAACTCGCCTTTCGATCTCGATGAAGCCCTGGCGCGTCTGCGCGAACTGGACGAAGACGAGCGCTTAGGGCCCAGTACCGGCGCCATCGTGCAGGCTGCCGTGGCGCGAGGGATTCCCTATCGCCGCCTGACCACCGGCAGCATGGTGCAGTTCGGCTGGGGCAGCAAACAGCGCCGCATTCAGGCAGCGGAAACCAGCGAAACCAGCGCCATTGCCGAATCCATCGCGCAGGACAAGGATCTGACCAAGAAACTGCTGAACGCAGCCGGCGTCCCGGTTCCCCAAGGGTGCTCAGTGACGGATGCAGAAGCAGGCTGGACATGCGCCAGCGGCTTGGGTGGGGCGGTCGTGGTCAAGCCGCGCGACGGCAATCAGGGCAAGGGCGTGACGGTCAATGTCGTCAACCGCGAACAGTTCATGATCGCCTATGCGGCGGCTGCCGAGATCAGCGAAGACGTCATGATCGAACGCTACATGCCCGGCCATGATCACCGTTTTCTAATCGTCGGCAAAACGCTGGTCGCCGCCGCCCGACGCGAGCCGCCGCACGTCATCGGCGATGGCGCGCATACCGTGCGCGAACTGGTCGATCAGGTCAACAGCGACCCCCGGCGCGGCGAAGGGCATGCCACCACGCTGACCAAAATCCGTTTTGACGACATCGCGCTGGCCAGGCTGGCGGTGCAGGATCTGAGCGCCGAATCCATCCCGCCCAAGGGCGCGCGGGTGGTGCTGCGCAGCAACGCCAACCTGAGCACCGGCGGAACCGCAACCGACGTCACCGACGACGTACACCCCGAACTGGCCGCGCGCGCCATCGAGGCCGCGCAAATGATCGGCCTGGACATCGCCGGCGTGGATGTGGTCTGCGACAGCGTGAGCAAGCCGCTGGAAGAGCAGGGCGGCGGCGTGGTCGAAATCAACGCCGCGCCAGGTTTGCGCATGCATATCGCCCCCTCATACGGCAAGGGCAGGGCGGTGGGCGAAGCCATTGTCGCCAACATGTACCCCAATGGCGGCGATGGCCGTATCCCCATCGTGGCCGTGGCGGGCACCAACGGCAAGACCACCACCGTGCGCCTGATCGCCCACCTGTTTGAAAGCAGCGGCTTACGCGCGGGCATGACCAACTCGGATGGCGTTTACATCCGCAACCGCCGCATCGACACCGGCGATTGCAGCGGCCCCAAGAGCGCGCGCAACGTCCTGCTCCACCCGGAAATCGACGCCGCCGTGTTTGAAACCGCGCGCGGCGGCATTCTGCGCGAAGGCCTCGCGTTCGACCGCTGCAACGTGGCCGTGGTAACCAACATCGGCATGGGCGACCACCTCGGCCTGAGCTACATCAGCACGGTGGACGACCTCGCCGTAGTCAAGCGCGTAATCGTCGAAAACGTCATGCCCGGCGGCATGGCCGTACTCAATGCCGCCGACCCCATCGTGGCGAAAATGGCCGATGCCTGCCCCGGCGGCGTGACCTACTTCGCGCTCGACTCCCATCATCCGGTCATGGCCATGCACCGCGCACGCGGCCAGCGCGTAGTGTTTGTCGAAGAAAACGGCATCGCCGCAGTCGAGGGCAGCTTCCGGATGCACGTCCCCTTTAGCGAGATTCCCCTTACCCGCAACGGCATCATCGGCTTCCAGATCGAAAACGCCATGGCAGCGCTGGCCGCAGGCTGGGCGTTGAAGCTGGAGTGGGAGGTGATTCGCAAGGGACTGGCAAGCTTCTTCAGCGACGCCCAGACCGCGCCGGGCCGCTTCAACACCTTCGACTATCGCGGCGCGACGCTCATCGCCGACTACGGCCACAACCCGGACGCAATTCTGGCGCTGGTCAGCGCCATCGAAGGCATGCCCGCCAAACGCCGCATGGTCGTCATCAGCGGCGCGGGCGACCGGCGCGACGAAGACATCCGCCAGCAAACGGAAATCCTCGGCGATGCCTTCGATGAAGTCATTCTTTATCAGGATCAATGCCAACGCGGCCGCGCCGACGGCGAAGTCCTGTCACTCCTGCGCGACGGCCTGAAAAACGCCAAACGTACTACCAAAAGCGAAGAAATTACGGGGGAGTTTCTTGCGATCGACACGGCGCTGGGAAGGCTGCAATCGGGGGATTTGTGCCTGATTTTGATCGATCAGGTGGATGAGGCGCTGGAGCATATTGCGAAGAGAGTGGCGGAGGGGTGAGGGCGGGGAATGGGGGGTCTTCGTTGAGTTGGATCTCAGTCTTTTATTGATCCGGCCCGATGAAGTCATGAGTATCAGTTGAGATGACTTTGTTGAGGCACTGCAATCCATTGGGTAAAAACAGGGCGAACAGTTAACCTGAATTTTGCACAAACAGGGCGAATAACAAAGTAAGCATTTGATATAATACGAGTTATCAAAAAACATATTCGTAAAAAATGACTACTTGTACTCGCCCTGATGCCAATTCTACCCCAGAACAACTCCGCTTTCC
>JAUYFQ010000139.1 GCA_030690895.1 Sulfuricellaceae bacterium | reverse complement strand
CTGGAAGGCATTGGGAGCTTCACTTCTGGTACAAGGTAAAGAGGCACTGCCTGTTTTACAAAAGGCCATTGAACTTTTGCCCAACGATGCCGAAGCGCATTTCAACCTGGGGAATTCTCTGGGAAAACTCGGGCAATTTGACGGCGCAGTGGCAAGCTATCGCCGGGCGCTAGGAATCAAACCTGATTATGCTGAAGCGCATTTCAACCTGGGAATTTCTCTGGGAGAACTCGGGCAATTTGACGGTGCGGTGGCGAGCTATCGCCGGGCGCTGGAGATCAAATCTGACTACGCAGGGGCGCGCAACAATCTGGGTGCTGTATTTCAAGCGCAAAACCGGTTGGACGATGCCATATACAGCTTTCAAAAGGCAATTGAAATCAACCCGGATAGTAATGCCTATCGTAATTTGGGAATAGCGTTCAACTCACGGGGTAACTTCAATGACGCGCTTGCCTGTTTTCAAAAAGCTTCTGAATTGGGATCAAACGGCGCCAAAGTGCAAGCGGCTATAATGCTTCCAGCTATATTAGGCACACGACAGGAGGTGTTGACAAGCCGCACGGTATTAGAGCAGAACGTGGAGCAGTTGATTGACAAGCCTGTTCAAATTGATGACCCATTAAAGGAAGTTGGGGAAACCAATTTTTATTCGGCTTTTCATGGATTGAATGATCGTGATTTGCAGGTAAAAATAGCAAAGCTCTATGAAAAAGCATGTCCATCTTTGTTGCATATCGCCCCACATTGCACCAAGCCCAGACCTGCCGGTAAGTCAGTGATTCGAGTCGGCTTTTTGTCAAAATATATTCACACTCATTCAGTCTCCCGCTGTTTCAGCCGGGTCGTGGAAGAATTAGCGCAAAGAGAATGGTTCGAGGTGGTGTTGATTTCCAGTCACGATTTTGATGACCCGCAAGTTAGAAATAGCTATCCTGAATTTGTTGGGACGCGCACCCATTTGCCGAGTCACCTTGAGCGGGCACGGGAAATGGTTGCTGCGCTAAAACTGGATATTCTGGTATATCTCGATATCGGTATGGAACCCTTGAGCTATTTCTTGGCATTTTCCCGTCTGGCTCGGGTGCAGTGTGTTTTGGGTGGGCATCCGGTGACCACGGGCATAGCCAATATTGACTATTTTCTGTCGGCCGATTTGATGGAACCTTCTGATGCGACTAAACATTACAGCGAGAAACTGGTTAGATTGCCCAGAGGGGTGTTTTATTTTGAGAGACCCACCTTGCCGACCACGCTTAAAACTCGTAGCGAATTGGGCTTACCAGAGAGGCGACACATCTATATGTGCCCCATGAAGCTGCAAAAGATTCACCCGGATTTTGACGAGGCGATAAGCCGCATATTGCAGATCGATAGCAATGGCGTAGTAGTATTGTTTGAAGATCACCAACACCCTTCCTGGAAGGCGCTACTGGAAAAACGCTTTGATGAGACGATACTGGGAGATGAGCGGGAACGGATATTATTTCTGCCGTGGATAAATGAGTACGCGGATTTTATCAGTGCAAACGCAGTTGCCGATGTGGTTCTGGATCCATTCCACTTCGGGATTGGTTCAACGATAATCGCAACCTTTGCGGTCGGCACGCCGATAGTGACTAAACCGGGGGAGTTTATGCGCGGTCGGGTCGGGATGGGATTTTGCAAGATGATGGGCTTGATGGAATGCATCGCAGAAGATACCGAGGGCTATGCTCAAAAAGCGGTCGCTATCGCCAGCGATAAATTGATGCGCGAAAAGATCAGTGCGAAAATACTGAATAATAGCCATCTTCTGTATGAAAATAAGCAGCCTGTGAATGATTTCGCAGATTTTTTAGTCTCGCTAATGGATCGGCCAACAAATCAGCCATGACCAAACCCCGGAAAACACCTCCGATTTATGTCACGCAACCCTTCCTCCCCCCGCTGGAAGAGTTCATCCCCTATCTGGAGCAAATATGGGAAAGCAAGTGGCTGACTAATTGCGGCCCATTCCACCAGCAACTGGAACAGGCGCTGTGCGAATACCTGGGCATCACGCACATTGCGCTGTTCACCAACGGCACCATAGCACTGGTCACCGCACTGCAAGCACTTCGTGTCACCGGTGAAGTGATCACCACCCCCTATTCATTCGTTGCAACCTCGCATTCCCTGCTTTGGAACGGCATAAAACCGGTGTTCGTGGATATCGATCCGAACACGCTCAACCTCGACCCGGCGAAGATCGAAGCGGCGATCACCCCACACACCACGGCCATTATGCCGGTGCATTGCTACGGCCATCCGTGCGACGTCGAAGCTATCCAGAGAATTGCCGATAACTACAACCTCAAAGTCATCTACGATGCCGCACACGCTTTTGGTGTGCAGGATGCGCTAGGCAGCATACTGCGGCATGGCGACTTGTCTGTGCTGAGTTTTCATGCCACCAAAGTGTTCAACACCTTTGAGGGTGGCGCCATCATATGCCCTGATGCCAAGACCAAAGTGCGTATCGATAATCTGAAGAACTTTGGCCATGTGGGTGAAGTCAACGTGGTGGCGCCCGGCATCAATGGCAAGATGAGCGAATTCAACGCGGCTTTAGGGTTGCTGCAGTTGAAATACATAGGCCAAGCTCTTGCCCGTCGTAAAGAAATCGATGCTGCCTATCGTGAGCGGCTGGGGGGAGTGAAGGGCATCCGCTGCTTGAATGACGCGGGCGAGAAAATCGCCAACTACGCCTATTCCCCAATTCTGGTGGAGGCTGACTATCCACTCAGCCGGGACGACCTTTACCAGAAGCTCAAGGATAACGGCATCCATCCGCGCCGCTATTTCTATCCATTGATATCGGATTTCCCCATGTATCGCGGCCTACCCTCTGCTCATAGAGATAATCTTCCCGTGGCAACTGCCGCCGCGCTGCAAGTGCTTTGCCTGCCGATTTATCCTGATCTCGACATGTCGGTGATCGACGAAATCACCTGTTTCATTGCGGCTCAGCGAAAGTGGATACAACGCATAGATTGGCTCTACAACAGGAGTGGGAAGGCTCCTGGCATCATCCAGCACAGCATTATTTGCCTGTGTTCTATAATGATAGAGTGCGTTTTTAGCCCCGTGTGGACTTTGACCTATCGGAAACGTGCCTTATGACTACGACAGAAAAGCTTTGTAAAGCGGTACAAGATCTGTCGGAGCCTGTAATCACAGTGAGATACGAGGATAATGATGCGACTAACCGATCAGCAGCGCACTATAATTCGCGCAACCGTAGCTGAAACCTTTGGTACGGGAGCCAATGTGTGGCTGTTTGGATCAAGGGTAGATGACAACAAACGAGGGGGTGACATTGACCTTTTGATCGAAACGGATCAAGTCGACGTCGCTGCAATAGCGCGAACTGAAATTGCTTTCCTGACCAAAATTCAAATGAAACTGGGGGAGCAAAAAATAGATGTGCTGCTGGATTATCCTTCACGCAAAACCCGCCAGCCCATTTTTTTCATTGCCAAACAAACCGGCGTTTTGCTATGACAGACCACGTTTCAACACTTCGGCTGCAAGACGCATGGCGCGAATGTGAGCGCAACATTTATCACCTGTGCCGTGCATTAACATCGCTTGATCCCATCTTGCCGATGACGGGAGAAGCGTTCGAGCATCTGACCGATGCGCAGGTGCAAAGTGTAGACCAGTTCATTCTACGTTTTACAAAATTGCAGGATGCGATGGGTAGTCGCTTGCTTCCAGCTATTCTGCAATATTTACAAGAGCCATATGAAGAACGCCCAATGCTGGACAAACTCAACCGATTGGAAAAACTTGGGTACATCCAGAATGCAGAGGCATGGCAGAATATTCGTAATACCCGCAACAAATTCGCCCACGATTATCCGGACGATGGGGAAAGAAATGCCGCACTAATCAATCTGGCCTGCGAAGCCGCTGGAGTCATGCATAACATACTGACAGGAATAGATAAAAAGCTGAAAATGGATCAATCTAATTTTGAATTTGGCAGATCCTTGTCGGTGGCTTATCCGAAACAATCGCCTCGTTGCAAATGAGCCTGACTGTTGAAAATGAAGACTATCGCTATCATGCAGCCGTATTTTTTTCCATATATCGGCTATTTCCAGTTGATCAAGGCGGTAGATATGTTCATCGTGTACGACAACATCAAATACACGAAAAAGGGCTGGATCAACCGCAACCGCATGTTGCACAACGGCAAGGACGTGATGATCTCGCTGCCACTGAAAAGTGACTCTGACTATCTGGATGTGTGCGAACGGGAACTGGCGGTGGATTTCAACCATGACAAACTGCTTAACCAGATCAAGGGGGCATACCGGCATGCGCCGTTTTTTGCGCAGACGTTTCCGCTGATCGAACAAATCGTGCGGCATGAAGACACCAACTTGTTTCGCTTCCTGCACCACTCCATCGTCAAGACTTGCGAGTATTTTGGCATTACCACGGAGATCAGGATTTCTTCCGGCATCGCCATTGATCACAATCTGAAGAATCAGGACAAGGTGCTAGCCTTGTGTGCGGCGCTCGGCGCGAGTACTTATGTGAACGCCTTTGGCGGCAGGGCGCTGTATTCAAAAGAAACATTCCGCGAAAGGGGCATCGACTTGAAATTCATTCAATCAAAACCAGTCGAATATACGCAGTTCGGCGACGCGTTCGTGCCTTGGCTGTCGATCATCGACGTGATGATGTTTAATTCCGCAGGCGATATAAGCGCTTACCTCGCATCAGGCTACGAATTAATATAATGGCTGAAAAAACAATGCAATGGAAAAAGCAGGGGAAAATTTTCGACCCCACAAAATTCAAATTGCCTAATGACTGCACCGAGTTCGCGCAGTCGCCCCAGGTGATTATTTTCGACGATTTTGTAAGAATTTATTTTTCCACCCGCTCGCGGGATAGCAGCAACGGAAAATATTTGAGCCACATCGCTTTTGTTGACATGAAAAAGAATTTTCACGACATCATTTCGGTGTCCGCGCATACCGTCATCGATCTGGGCAAGCCAGGGTGCTTCGATGAGCATGGCATATTCCCCATGAATGTGGTTCGTCACGGGGATTTGATCTACGGCTATACCTCCGGCGTGAACCGAAGGGTATCCGTGCCTGTGGACGCAGCTATCGGGCTCGCTGTCAGTCGCGATGACGGCCTCACTTTCCAGAGAATCGGGGAGGGACCGGTTCTTGCCGCATCGCTGCATGAACCCTGCCTGATTGCTGACCCGTTCGTCAGGATTTACGGGGGGGCATTTCATATGTGGTACATTTTTGGCACCGGCTGGAAAAAACTGGCAGCAGACGCATCCGCAGACCGTATCTACAAAATTGGTCATGCGCTTTCAAGCGATGGCATCAACTGGGTAAAAGAAGAGGGGAACCAAATTATCCAGAGCCGGTTGGGTGCGGACGAGTGTCAGGCTCTACCGACGGTAATAGAAATTTCCGGCAGAAATCACATGTTCTTTTGTTATCGACAGCCTTCTGACTTCAGAAAAAACCGGGGCAGATCTTACCGGATTGGCCACGCCTACTCAGATGATCTGGTTAATTGGACACGCGATGATAGCAGCCTGAGTATCGGTGTGACTAATAACGATTGGGACTCTGATATGTTGTGTTACCCGCATGTGTTCGAATGCGATGGTAGTGTGTACATGCTATACAACGGCAATGAGTTTGGCCGCTACGGTTTCGGGCTTGCTCGATTAGAAAGTTGAATCAAATACGCCGTATAGAACCACCATCATCGACATAAAGCTGCGCTGCCTGAGGTAGAGTTTGATATCGGGTGCCAGCTTGTTCAGCAGGATGGGCAGTCGGAAGAAATCCTCTTTCCTGTGCAGCCTGACGACAATTTGTGGACGGTGCTTTCGAAGCGTCTCCCGAGCGCCGGAAAGGGCGCGATATTCGGCGCCGTTGATATCGAGCTTGATCAATGTCACAGAACCTCCCAAGCCGCTCAGGATGGAGTCTATCGTGTCAACATTGATCTGTTGTGCGCCATCGTCGGTGATCTGGTTGTCGATGTGCATTTCCTTGGGCGCAAACCGGAGCGTCGCCCGTTCGTCCCAAGCGCCAATTTTCAGGGGTAACACCTTGGAAAGGCCGAGTGTTTTGATCGTCGCCAGTAGTTTTCCAAAGTTTTCCTCGTCTGGTTCGAGCGAGATAATTTTTGCGTACCGGCCTTCGGTCAGGCTGTGGAACTCGCGGACGGTATCGCCCGTGAAACCGCCAACATCCAGCAATACTTCGTCCTGGCGCAAGGGAAATTCCGTCGCAGGAAAATAGAGATTGTCCGGGCGGACATGTGGCTTGATGTAGTCCAAATTCTCGTTGATCTTGGTGTTGATCGCCGCGATATAAGTCTCCCGAGACAGATCATCGGCAAACAGGCCGAGCGCCTGATCGAATTGGTCGCGGTGTTCCTTCACGAATTCCATGTCCATGAAGGCGTTTGGCATGTTGAGGTAATCCGGGATGTCGATGACGTGGATCTCTGTCGCGCCCAGTTTTGCCAGCTTATCGACGGATAAGGGGTAATTGGTGATGCCGACAACCACATGGTAATCGGCAAGCTGTCCGGCGGTTTCCTCCGTTGTTGTAACCATCAAGCCCATGAAGGCGTCTTCGCGTTTATAAGCGGCATCCACCATCACAACCGCAACCGTGATGCCGTTTGCGGCCAGAAACCGCTTCAGCACGTAAGCGTAGACCCCGGCACCGTAAATCATCACGGGCTTGGACGATTCCCGGAGACGGATCAAAAGAGCTCGCTGCTTGTTTGTCCCGCCGACGATACGGTTGATGATCGACATTGGCGCTACCCCAGGCTAGATAAGTGAAAGACAAAAACAGTTTTAAATGTTTGGTTATTGCATAGCGATGTCACGTTGGCACTGTATAGCCCGTCAGCTCCGCGACGCCGAAACCCTCGCGACCGAATGCGTTACCACAATAGAACATCAGAATGCGGCCATCCAACTCCATAACCTGGGGATAGCACATCATTTGCGAGTCCCACCCGGTTTCCGAGAGTTCGATCCCGGCCTGAGCGTCGTCCCGAACCCACGTCTCCAGATCATCCGACGAAGCATATCCCAAACGATAGGCACCAGCTAGGGCAGATGGTTGACGCCAGGCAAAGATGGCATGCCATTTGCCGCCCAGAAAAAACGGCGAGAAAATATCCTGGCATTCATCTTCTGACAAGGTTGGAATAATGGGGACGCCGTCGCGACGCCAGATGATGCCATCGCTGGATTTCGCGCGGGCGATTTGGTACACGGGTTCGGGTTTTCCGCCGTCGAACAACCATTTTCTCCCCGTCAGATACCACATGTGCCACTGGTCGCCGATTGCCCGCACGACGGGGCCGGTCACGAAGTAAGGTTCAGCCAGGCTCAGCCCGAGGACTGGCCCCTCCCCGATTTTTTCGAACTGTTTTCCGCCATCGCGGCTAACCGCCAGGCCGATGGCCAAGGTGTATGGCACCGACTGCATCCGCGTCCACCCGGAGTAATAGGTGAAGACCTCGTCGCCTCTGCGCACGAAGCTGCTTGGCATGATCCCGAACTCGTCGAAGGAGCCTGGATTTCCCAGCGGCATCAGCGGTGCGTCGGCTACTCCAACGACGCGCAAAATATCTTTTCGCGCCAGATCGACATAGCCGGGATAAGAGACGTACTGCATATCCGTGCCTCGCTGCGGTCGGCACGCGATATAGACACGGAGTACCTTTTCATTCAGAACGAAGGGTGTGGGGCACTGCGCGTATTCCTGCATCCACGGCCTTGGCTGGCTGATCGTCGGATTAAAGATGATGCCGAGTTTTTTCCACGAAAACATACGGTTTTCCATTGCCACTGACGAAGCAATTTTTAATTTAATGTTGAATGGATGAGCGCCTTTCGGCGCGACTACACTGATTAAAAACCAAACCGATTAAAAACCAAACAGGGTTTTTACTCAACCATTTCTGTTCGCATCACTTCTTGGGGGTTCCGAGGGCGGGCATCATGGTCATTCTGAGAAAAACATCACTTTCCAAGCGAAATTTATCGGTGCTGCGAGCGATAAACACGCTGCGCGGCGCGGCGCTCTTGACAACCAGGCTGGCCGCGCCCAGAAAACAATCCGCGCCGATAGACAGTTCTCCACCGATGGTGGCGTTGAGACCGACAAATGATCTTTCGCCAAGCGTGACTACGCCGCCAAGTGTTGCCCCCGCAGCGATCCAGCAATGATCGTGAATAACCGAATGATGGCCAATCAACGCGTTGTTCCACAGGGATACATTGTTGCCGATCTGCACTCCGGGCTGAACGCCAACCCCGTCGAGGATCAGGCAGTTTTCGCCGACCTCTAGCCATGGCCCGAGATCGGCACGGGGGCTGACGTAACTGATCAAAGTGTAGCCTTTGGCCTTGGCCTCCTGACATTTTTTGGCTCTGAGGGCGTTGAGGTCGTGATAACCGATTGCCACAAACATGGATACCGACTCCGGCGGATAATGGCGCTCAATATCCTCGAAGGGCAGAACGGGATGGCCGAAATGCATGTTTTCCCGCCCGTCTGCGGGGGGCAGCCACTCGGCATCGCAGGTAAATGCCACCACCTGATATTCGTTGTCGCGGACAAGATGGTGGTAAGCGACATCAGATATTTTGCCAAGCCCGAAAATAATCAGCCGTTTCATCGTTCATATCCTTTATTTGATCCACCTTCACGCTTTTGCCCGTCAAGCAGCGCAGCGAGTGACTGTGCGTTGGGCATCCTATGGTAAACTTCACTCTGCTTCAAGTGGTTAATTCGATTTGCTAAATATCTTTGCATGTGGCTTTCGCGCTAGAATGTTATTCTAAAATCCACAGATTCAGTCGGATACACAGTTAAAGGAGGAAGCGTGCGCTTCGGGGAAGAAAATTTTTATGTCGATCCTGTCACTCTGGAGTCTTTGACATTATCGGATGCGGTTCGCGACGGAGACGAAATCATATCGGGCACACTTCATAGCCCATCGGGACACCGCTTCGAGATAAGCGACGGCGTACCCGACCTGATTTATCCATTCGAACTGCCGGCAGTTGACCGAGAGGCGCTACAGCAATATGAGGAACGCGCCGATGCCTACGACCGCTATTTGCCCTTGACGTTCAGCACTTATGGCGAGGATGAACAGTCGGTGCGCAATGCCATGATCGACAAGCTCGACCTGCACCCCGGATCGGTAGTGCTGGAGACAGGTGCCGGAACAGGCCGTGATTCTGAAATTATCGCACGGCGGCTGGGGGCTGATGGCAAGCTTTATGTTCAGGATCTCTCGCCTTCATTTCTGGCCAAGAACATCGAACGCATGCGCGGCAAAGGCGCTTACCTCGAACCCGCGCTGGCCAACGGCTACTATCTACCCTTTGCCGAAAACAGTTTCGATGCCTGTTTTCACTTTGGCGGGATCAATGCCTTCGGTGACATCAAGCGCGCTTTCTCCGAAATGGCGCGCGTCACCAAGCCAGGCGGCAAGGTGGTAGTCGGTGACGAAAGCATGCCGCCGTGGTTGCGTGAAACCGAATTTGGTCGGATTTTAATGAACTCTAACCCGGAGTTTACCTACACCCTGCCTCTGGACAAGCTGCCTATCGAAGCGCGCAAGACCCGGCTTGAATGGATCATCGGGGGTGTTTTCTACGTCATTGACTTTGTGGTGGGTGAAGGCGAACCTGCGGCAGATTTTGACTTCCCGATTCCCGGCGTCCGTGGCGGCACCCACCGCACGCGCTTCCACGGCCAACTTGAGGGAGTTACGCCTGAAGCCAGGCGCCTGGCTTATGAAGCGCGCGCCAAGACTGGCAAGAGCATGCATCAGTGGCTGGACGATGTGGTGCGCCAAGCCGCCATGCGCGACATCAACCTGAAGGACTGAGCGGTTGCGGCGATGAGGCGGGCATTGGCATAACTGATGAATACGCGTGATACACGGCCAGATGAAGAAACGATTCTACCCATGACCTCCCCCCAGTACAATTGCGCGACGCTGGTGTTTCCCGCCGTCAATCAGGCCGCGCTAGAGTTCTTGAGAGCGGCGCGACACAGAGGGGAGTCGGTGGTCTGCGCCGCATCGGTGGCAAACGACGAGATCGGTGCCGAATGGGGGGGGCTGCATCGCCTTCCGGCAATTTACGATGATGATTTTGCGCTGCGCTTTTTGTCTCTGGTGGGCGCGCAATCTATCGGTCGCTTGTTCTGTCCGGTCGCCAGCGTGCATGATTTCATGCGGCGATTCATTACCCAGCACCGCCTCGATATCGAATTAATCGGCCAATCTCCGATCCGCCAGCAGGTCGAACAACACCGCCAACTGATGGCGCGTGCAAGGCGATTGTTGCCACTGGTGGAGCTTTGCGCGGATGGCGCCCCCCCGCTCTCCTTGCTGGAAGTGGCAGGGGTGCAGCGGCAGGCTTCGCTGATTTATGGCGAGTCAAACGACGACAAGCTGGCCGCCATGATGGGGGTTTTTGCCGGCACCCCGGCGGGAGACGTGGTTGAAATTGGCTCTCTGATGGGAAGATCCGCCTTCGTGTTGCTGTACCTCGCCTGGCGCTACCGCATCGGGCCGGTGCTGACGATTGATCCCTGGAGGTCAGACGCTGCCATTCAGCGAGAGTCGCCTGACGAGTTTCAGGCATTGGTGGACGAGTGGGATTTTGAGGTGTTGAGCGAAGGTTTTATGGTGAACATGATACCGTTTCGCGCTGACGACCACGCCCATATACGCCTAGCCTCGGAAAATGCTTTTAAGATATATGTTGATGGGGAGGCGATTTTGTCTCCGATGGGTGGGCGTGTCGCTTACTCGGGAAAGATTGCGGCAATCCACATTGATGGCAACCACGACTATGATTGCGTCAAGAAGGATTGCGAACTTTGGCTCGGCAGAATGCTGCCGGGGTCGTGGCTGATTCTCGATGACTATATCTGGTCGCATGGCGACGGGCCATATCGTGCGGGCAATGAATTACTTCACGACCAACCGGATCGGATCGGCTGCGCCTTCGTGTGCGGGAAGGCGCTTTTCGTCAAGCTCCGCTACTAAAGCATCCCAATTAAGGCTTCATCCTAATAATTTATCGTTATCGGCACAAAAACTGTCATGTCTCTAGAAAAAATAATTTCCGAAGTATTCATACTTCCTGAATCATCCGTAGTGGATTCCCTTGCGCTGAACGATATTCCGACCTGGGATTCTTTGGCACATATGATGCTCATTGTCCGGCTTGAAGAAACTTATCAAATCCAGTTTACTGGGGATGAAATCGCCGACATAAAATCCGTGGGCGATTTACGCGCCTTATTGCACGGACACGGCGCCGAGTCATGAAGATTGCTGGTTCCCGTGTGCTGGTAACCGGTGGCGGCTCGGGTATCGGGCGCTTTTTGGCGGAGCGACTGGAAGCCGAGTCTGCCGAGGTCTGGGTGTTGGAGGCGGACGCGGCGCGCTGCACCGAGCTGCGCGAGGCGTCCGGCGGACGGATTAATGCCTACACCTGTGATGTGACTGACCCCGCCACTGTGGACGCGACGCTCCAGGCCATATTCGACACCGGTTTTGAACCTGATGTCCTCATCAACAACGCCGGCATTATTCATAGCGAACCGCTGGTGAATATGCTTTCACGGGGCGAGAGGGTGCATTCGCGCGAATCATGGCGGCGCGTGATGTCTGCTGATCTTGATTCCGTCTTTTTTGTGACCAGTCGTGTCGTGGACCGACTGCTGGCGAAGCGCCGCAAAGGGGTGGTTATATCCATCAGCTCTATTTCTGCCAACGGCAATCCCGGACAGTCCGCTTACTCCGCCGCCAAGGCAGGTGTGAACGCGCTGACACGCACCTGGGCGAAAGAGCTGGGCGGGCTGGGGCTGCGCTTCGCGGCTATCGCCCCCGGCTTTATTGATACCCCCTCCACACGAGCCGCACTCAGCGAGGCCGCCGTTACGCGCCTGCAACAGCAAATCCCCTTGCGTCGCCTGGGAGATTTGGAGAGCATCTATCTAGCCGCCCGCCATGTCATCGAGAACGACTACCTCACCGGCACGGTGCTTGAGGTAGATGGTGGCTTGGTGATTTAGCCAGAATGGCATCATGGCTTTTATCTCCAATCTTGGCATCGCTTTTCATGAAATAGCACATCAACACGCAGATAAGATTGCGCTGATCTATCCAGCCACTGGCGAGCGAATTACTTATGGCGAGTTGAATTTGCTGGTGGATAATATTGCTAGAGCTTTGTGGGTGAAGGGTCTTCGTCATGGTCAGGTTGCGGCCATGTTTCATGACAAGTCACCCGCCGCATTTGCGGCTATGCTTGCATGTCTTCGACTCGGCATCATTTACACCAATCTTGACCCGGGCAGTCCTTGGGAACGGCTGCGCAAAATTCTCAGTACTTGCCAGCCAAGCTTGATTATTAATGCTTTTCATGAGATGCCTTACGCTACCGCCTTGGAGGCGACTGGCTTCCGGGACGCTTTGCACCTCCGTGATATGCAAGTCTCAACTGAGGGTGACATATTGCCAAATCGCAGCACAATCAGCGGAGGTTCGCCGGCGTATATCATGTTTACTTCCGGGTCTACAGGCATGCCCAAAGGTGCGGTCATGTCCCATGCAAACCTGTTATGGTTTATTGCTTGGGCGCGCAACCGTTTTGCCATCACTCCAGACGATATACTTTCAAACGTTAATCCGATCTATTTTGACAATTCCGTATTTGATTTTTACTCGGCCATTTTCTCTGGAGCTGCACTGGCACCCCTTACTACAGATCAGGTGCGAGATACGCGCCTTCTTGTTCGGCTCATTGATGCTGCGGGCTGCACCCTCTGGTTTTCTGTGCCGTCGTTGCTTGTTTACCTTCTGACTACTCGTGCTCTGTCAGAGTCAAATTTTCAGGCTATTCGCAAAATTATCTTTGGTGGTGAAGGTTTTCCTAAAACCAAGTTGCGTCAGCTCTACAATTTATTTAAAGCGCGTGCGGAATTGGAAAACGTATATGGTCCCACAGAATGCACCTGTATTTGTTCTGCTCACACTATAAGTGATGCCGACTTTAATGACATGCGAAGTCTTGCTCCACTTGGTTTGCTGGCGCAGAATTTTGATTACAAAATTTTGCCAGTTGATGGAATGGATTCTGACTGTGGGGAGCTTTTTCTGTGTGGCCCGCAAGTAGGTCTCGGTTATTACAACGACCCTGATCGAACAGCCAAGGCTTTCATTCAAAACCCGCAACATTCGTTCTACACGGAAATCGGCTATCGCTCTGGTGACCTGGTTAGCAGAGATGCTCGCGACTGGCTACACTTCAAAGGTCGCGCAGATTTTCAAATCAAACACATGGGTTACCGCATCGAACTGGAGGAAATTGAGGCGGCGCTCAACAACTTGCCGGTTGTCAAGGAATGCGCGGTAATCTACCAGAAACTTGGTGAAGGGTTGGGACAAATCCTCGCCTTCGCCTCCACGAGTTTACCGGTGTCATCGGAAGAACTGCTGCATGCAATTAAGGTCATGGTGCCGCCCTATATGGTTCCCAAATGTGTGACAATTCTAGAAATGTTACCGAAAAATGCAAATGGTAAAATCGATCGTATCGCGTTACAGGGTAGCTCCACTGCTCTGCACGCTTCATGAAAGCTACCTTGCCATAAGTAAGGCCCAGAAAAATCGGAGGAAACGTCTCTTCGCTTTTTTTACGCGCCAAATCGATTGCACTGTCATTGCCTGCTTTGTGGGTCGTAATTGCCATTGAAGCGCGGTATGACTGGGGTAATCTCACGACTGAATGCGCATCGCACATCGGGTATTTTTATACCTCATTGGTTGAATGTCACAGGAAAAATATTACAACATGCGTCAATTTTCACACAAGAGTCAAGGCTTCACCCTCATCGAAATGCTCGTCGTACTCGTCATCATCGGCATGTTGGCCGGTCTTGTGGGTCCAAAATTATTTGGTCGCGTGGACAGTTCCAAAGTAAAAACCGCCGAAGTGCAAATAAAAATGCTCAAAGGATCGCTGGAAACTTTTCGTCTCGATGTGGGCAGGTTTCCGACCCAGGCAGAAGGCTTGCTGGTATTAAACCAGTCTCCCTCCGAGGAGCGTGCACGAGCACACTGGCGCGGCCCCTATCTTGACCAGGACGTGCCGCTCGACCCGTGGGGCGCCCCCTATCTGTACAGCCTGCCCGGAGCGAATAATCAAGCCTTCGCGCTCTATTCACTTGGCGGAGATGGAAAGCGCGGCGGCGAAGGTATAGATGCCGATGTTGGATTGTTACCGCCAGCGCAATAATAACCACGGGATAAGCAAACACACCCGACCGAATCAGCGTCATGCAAAAAACCATTAAGGGATTCACCTTAATTGAAATTCTGGTCGTATTGGTGATTATCGGGCTGCTTGCGGGGGTCGCCTTGCCGCGTTTGCACGCAATATCACAACGTTATGAAATTGCCGCCCAACGAGCAAGCCTGTTGACGGAAATTGGCAACATGGGATACCTCGCATACAACAGCGGACAACCAGCAGAACTCACCTCGCTGCCAGCTCCCGCAGCCAAAGACGCGCCCATCCGCATTCCGCAGGGATGGCGGATTGAAACACGACAACCGATACGTTATAGCTTCAATGGTATTTGTAGCGGCGGAAAAATCACACTGGTCTGGCCTGATGAATACCGCGAGGAATTGCAACTGACGCCGCCGCTGTGCAAGCCAGCGACAGGCAAGGGCGCGCCATGAATAATGATCGAGGCAGCAAGCAACACGGCTTTACCCTGATAGAAGCCATCGTAGCGCTGGTGCTGATTGCGACGACAGGCATGGCCTTGTTTGGCTGGATCAACAGCAACATCACCACCTTGAATCGTGTACGGGAAATTAACGCTGAAAATGACGCCACCCTGAATGTGGTGGAATACATGCGCAACATCAATCCCATGGCCTCCCCGGAAGGGAAAGCCAATCTTGGTGCATATCAACTGTCATGGAAGGCCGAAGCGGTCACAGATCCGTGTGATGGAGCAAACTACCCATTTGGCATCAGTCTCTACCAGCTTGGCATGTATCAGACCAAAATAACCGTACAAAAACCGGACGAAAAAAAATGGTTTTCCTTCACCTTGCAGCAAGTGGGCTATAAAAAAGTACGTACATTGGCAACGCCTTTCTAACTGCCATGACAAATATGTCACCCCAAATTATGAAACCCGCCACTCCCCCGTTGCCTGAGCGCAGCCGAAGGCAGGGAGAGGAGCCAGGCTCGCTGCGCGAGTTTCGCGTTAATCATGCCGGATTCACCCTGATCGAAGTGCTGGTCGTGCTCATCATCGTCGCCATAATCAGCGGCGTACTGTTTCAGGCGCTTGAGCAGGCCTATCGCCTTCAGGAGCGCTTCGGCATGGAATTGTTCAAGGTCCAGCAAGGCAGCATGGCCACAGACTGGTATCGCCAGACTGTTCAAGGCCTTCAGCCAGACTATCCCGATGGCCGAAACCTGTTTCACGGCGAGGAGCGGGCGTTTTCCGGCTTGAGCAGCAACCCGCTCGGTGATGACTATGGCGCACCAGTCCCGATCGTCTGGAAAATCAGGAGCAACCAACAAACCGGCGCCACCGAGCTGGTCTACATCGAAGAGAAACAAGAAACCCCGATCCTGAGCTGGCGCGGCAAGGAAGCGCGATTCACCTATCTGGATGAACAGCAAGCCTCGCACGACAGCTGGCCTCCCCCGCTGGGGCTATGGCCACAACTCCCGAAACAGATTCAGCTAGTGACCAGGGACGATGGTGAGCCGGTCAGAATAATTGCCTCCCCGCTGGGGCCCGCCGCGACCCTGATGCGCACGCAAGACTTTTTTGGAACAACGCAATGAGGGCCAAACTTGCACCGCCGCGCCACATCGGCAAGCAACGCGGCTTCGTGTTGGTGCTTACGCTTTGGGTATTGGTCATTGTCGCCATTGCGGCAGGATATTTTTCCGAACGCGTTGCGCGCGCAGTCGAGCTGGCGCAACAATCCAGACAAAATACCCAAGCCATCATCGACATGGAAGGAACAAGGGCCGAGATACTCTATCGCCTGGGCTCCTCCTCCTTGAATGAATACGGCCTGGGCCGGGGCAACACCAGCATCAGCCTCGACAATCGCCCTTATCAAGGCATGGGCAAGACGCTGGTGCGACTCCAGGACAACCGTGGCTTACTGAACCTTAACCTGACTACTGACGACAGCCTGCAACGCTTTCTTGGGTTGATGGGCGTTCCGGCAGAACAGCGCGGCCATCTGATAGACACCTTGCGCGACTTTGTGGATGCCGACAGATTGCACCGCCTCAATGGCGCGGAAGAAGAGGAATATCGCGCACTAAATCTACCGCCGCCGCCCAATAGAAAACTCATCACTCCCTTGGAAGCAAAGCGCATCATTGGCTGGCGTGATTTCCCCCAGCTATGGAAAAATGGGAAGCTGGCCGAACTGACCACCACCAGCTTATCCGTCGGCATCAATCCAAACACGGCGCCTGCCGAAATTCTGGCAACCTTGCCCGGCATCACCGAAGAAATGGCTCAAATCATCATCGCCCGGCGCAAATTATTCCCGATCACTCATGAAGGACAAATTATAGAAATCACAGCGACGCCGCTGAATTTTCCCATCGGGATGGGAATCATCGCCATTCCCAGCAGCGCCATCCGCATCACGCAATCCACCCGGGGGCTCCCCTGGGCGATCCAGTACAACATCAGCTTGACGCCCAACGACAAGGAGGCCCCATGGCGAACCGACTATTACAGCCGGGTGAGCACAAAGCAGCAAGATGAAGGGAAAATCCCCGGGCTGCCGCCGCGCTCCACCGCCCCGCCGGATAAAATCCCGGCATTTCTGACCAGCATGTGAGAACGGCAGACCACCCTCAGTAAAATTGACCGACCTCACCATTATCCGGATAATGCGCGAGAGTCAATCCCCTGCCTAACCGCCCAAGACCGCGATGTTTTTTCGATTACCGGCACGCCGCTTTTTACAAAGCACTGAGAAGGCCGAAGCGCCCAAGAATCGTTTCGGCGCTTTGCAATGGGTTTTAACTCGCCCGATGTACCGCTTCAAACGCTTCGATCTCACTCAGGTTCCGGCTAAAAAACGTTCCCAGGCGCTGCGCCTGGAGTTGGCGCAATGGACGCCTTTTGCCAGCAGCGATTACTACGTGGGCTGGCATGAGGCATACGCATTGGTCTGGGGGTGGGACGGCGACAAAGTGCAGCAGGCCATCGTTGCGCAAGGACTCAAGCCGAGACGAGTGCGAGTCCTGCCTGAAAGCGTATTGCAAACACCACTTCAAGATGGCCTTTGTTTGAGTCGTTGCCATGAAGGTTATGAGGGGCAGCTTTGGCGCGAAGACCAACTTGAAAGAAGCCGCTGGTGGGCGCAATCACCGTCACAGGACGAGTGGCTGATGTTCCAGCGGGACGCCGGCATCCCGCCCAACGAACAGCAAGGCCAGGCGCCTGCGCCGCGAGAAAACTCCTTGAGCGCGCACCCCTGGGTGAGCGAAGCCAGTTCGGGCGGCGGCCAGGAAATGCGCCTGGAGCGACTCATCATCGCGCTGGGCATGCTTTTATTGCTTATACCCACCCTCTGGTATGGAATGAGTTTATACAAGGTTCAGCGCAGTACAGCGCAACTTCATGAGCAGCAACTACAACTGCAACGCAAAGTCGACCCGATCATGCAAGCGCGCAGCCAGGCGCTGGACTACCTCGCGCGCATCGACGCACTGCGCGCCCTCGCCCCATACCCCGAGCAACTCACGCTGATGGCAAGGGTTGCGCAAGTGCTGCCGCAAGACAAATCCTACCTCAAGGATTGGGACTTCCAGTCTGGACAGCTCAAAATCACCCTCACCTCGACCAGTGACATTTCCACCGCCTTCCTGATTGGCCTGTTGCAAAAATCGCTTGATTTGCAAGCTGACCAACAGGCCGGTTTTTTCCGCGAGATAAAAGCGCTACCCGGACGCGATCCCAAAAGCATCACATTTCAGATGGAAGTCGTGAAACGTTAACCATGCCAGGCAACCTCCTCAACCAACTGCGCGACAACCCCAGATTACGCTGGGGAATCGCCTTGATCATCGGCATCTTTTGGCTGTATGCCATCCTGCTGCTGCGCGAAAGCCTGCAAGAACACACGCAACAACAACAAACCGCAGCGCAAGCCATCTCGCGCCTGCGCGCGCAACTGGCGCAACCCGAATGGATCGAGCGGGTATTGCCCGCCAAGACCATGGCAGTCCAGCTGGAAGGAAAGCTATGGCAAGCTCCCACCGCCGGATTGGCGCAAGCCGCATTTCAGGACTGGCTCAATGCCGCCCTGCTTAAAGTCGGCGCAGGCAACCCGCAAATAACCGTCACCGTACTGGACGAAGCCATTGCCAGCACCCCCGATCAAAACCAGGACGCCAGCACCGGCACGCCAGCGGACTTATGGAAAATCAAGGCCAAGCTGGGATTTGGTTTTAGCGCGGCAAGCCTGATGGGGTTTTTAAGCAGTATCGAAGATAACCAGCGACAAATCATCGTGAATACGCTCAACGTGCGCAAGGAACCCCACTCTCACGTCGAGATGGAGCTTTACGGCTACTTCCAAAAACAGGCCGCCCCGACCAAACCATTGGCGCCACAATAGACATGCGCATTATCCACGACAATTTATATCCGCTAATCTTAGCCTTGATCCTCATCGCGGCGGCAACGAGCTGGTTTCTTGTCACCGCGCCGGCACAGCCCAGAAACCGCCCTGTCGTTACAGAAGCGTGGAGCCTGCCAAAACAGGCAGAACACGACAGCAAGGAATCCATCGCCGCCATCAACGCGCGCAATCTCTGGGGCGTCGTAACGGCGGACGCCCCCATGGAACCGGAATGGCGCGTGTTAGGCGTCGCCAGGAGTGGGGCGGATCGATTTATCCTGCTGGCCTATGAAGGAAAACCCGTCGAAATGCTCAAAGTCGGCGACACCTTGCCTGACGGCGTAAAAATAGTGCAAATAGAACAAGATCAGTTTTTCGTGATCACCCCCGACAAAAAGAAACTCGCCTACGGACTATACAAAAATGCCCCCGCAAAATAGCGCACGCAGGCTACTATTAATCCGGCACGGTGAAATAGCAACCGTTCGCCCTGAGCTTGTCGAAGGGATTGCAGGGCTTCGACAAGCTCAGCCCGAACGGAACTCAAGACTTCATCGGGCCGGAGCATTAATAATTCTGGTTGGCCTGTTAATGGGCGCCTGTACCGTCACTCAGCCGATCATTCCCGAACCGCTGCTCAGGCCGCGCGCTGAAACTCACCCCGAAGAATTGGTGCAAGAGCTGACTGTCCACGGCAAGGAAACCGCGCAGGAAACCCGTGTACAGAACACGCCCAAGCCGCCCCCGGCGGGCAAGCTGAGCACGATTACCCCCGCAGCGCCAGTCGTTGCCGCTAAAGAAGAGGCCAACATCACCGTTGCATTCGACCAGTTGCCGCTGCCCCAGTTTGTGCAAGCCGTGTACGGATTGATCCTGAAAAAGAATTACAGCCTGGATCCGCTGGTCGCCAGTCGCAAAGACCTGGTCACCCTGCGCGCCGCGCAAATGCAAACCCCGGGGCAAATCGAAACCGCAGCGCGCATGTTGCTCAAAACCTACGGCGTGACCGTCACCGACCTCGGAGCGGGCAACTACCGCATCACCCCGGACAACGCCCAAACCGGCTATGCGCCCGAGATTTTGCGTGGGCGCGCGTTGCCCGAAGTCCCCCTGCCCCTGCGCCCGATCTATCAACTGGTCGAACTGGAGTCGGTGCGCAGCAGTGAAGTGATTAACTGGCTGAGCAAAATATTCGGCAGCAAAGTCACCATCCTTGACGACTCGCAGCACAACACCCTGATACTGAGCGGCCAGTCTGACGACGTGACCGCCGTGCTCGCCGCCATTCATGTGCTTGACCAACCCCTGATGAAAGGCCGCCAAAGCCGACGCATCAACCCGGTATTCTGGTCGGCCGACGAACTTGGCAAAAAACTCAACGACATTCTCACCGCCGAAGGCTACAGCGTGACCAACGCACCCGGCGCGGCAGGCCAGTTTCCGATCAACCTGATCCCCATCCAGGGCGTCAACGCCCTCATCGTGTTTGCCTCCGACCCGGCTGTCATGCAGCACATCATCGACTGGGCCAAAGATCTCGACAAACCCAATACCAGCAAAGGCTCGGGTGGCGGCTACTTCACCTACCAGGCGCGCTACACCAACGCCGAAAATCTCGCCAAGACCATGCAATCGGTTCTAGGTGAGGCAGCGGCGGCACCGCAGCAGCTCCTCCCTGCCGGCGCCACGGTTATCGGCACGCCCGCCGCGCCGAGCAAATCCGGGCGCGTGATCGTGAATATAGCCACCAACACCCTTATTTTTCAAGGCAGCAGCGAAAATCACACCCAGTTGCTCAACTTGTTGCAAGAGTTGGACAAGCCCGCCAAAACCGCGCTAATCGAAGTGACGGTTGCCGAAGTCGCTTTGGATAACACCACCCAGCTTGGTGTTGAATGGGCCTTCAACGCATCGGGCGCCGAAGGCAGGACCATCGTGGGCGGCACGAAGTCGGGCATCCCGCTGGGCTCTGCGGGCGCCTCCTCCGGCATTGGCGTGGGCACTGCCGGCCTGGTTGTCGGGATGCTGAACAGCTCGGGCGATCTGCGCCTGTTGCTCAACATGCTCGCCACCAGCAGCAAGGCCAATGTCCTATCCACCCCGCGCATCCTGGCGCGCAGCGGAGAAACCGCCACCATCCAGGTGGGCTCGGAAATTCCCACCATCACCGGACAACAAACCAGTTCCGCCACCGCCGGCACAGGGGTCATCCAATCTGTGCAATATCGCAAGACCGGCATCATCCTCAACGTCAAACCCGTTATTTATGCGGGCGACCGAATTGATCTCGACGTCACCCAGGAAGTCAGCGACAGCACCAAGGTCGGCGTAGCGGGATCCCCGATTATTGATACGCGCAAAGTGGAAACCCGCCTGTCGCTCAAAGACGGCACCCCGGTACTGCTCGGCGGGCTGATACAACAAAACAACACCCGCACGGAAACGGGCGTGCCGTGGCTCAAGGACCTCCCCGTCGCCGGGCAACTGTTCCGCACCAACACCGACAATAACCGCAAGACCGAGTTGCTGGTACTGATCACGCCCTACATTGTCGCTGACGACCACGACGCCCAGGAAATCACCGACGCCTTCCGCAACCAGTTGGGCGAGTGGGCAAATACCCGTGTTCCGTCCGCGCCGCCGCCAAAGAAAGCGTCCAGCCCCCCGCTGGGAACGCCGGTTACGCCGCCAACTGCGCCTGAAAAAAGCGATCCTCTGGCAACGCCGACACCCGCCCCCTAGAGCGTGCGGGCTGGCGGTGGATTTACAAATTATCTATTGATTATTTTATTTGTTCCCATATGACGTAGGAACAATGCACTCCCGCATTGAAATCCTTGTCTTTTTTGGAGGCTTTTATGCATGCCGTTCAAGTACGAGAGCTCAAGAACAATCCTTCCCAGGCTTTGCGTCAGGCCGAGCGCGAAGTGGTGGTGGTCATGAACCGCGAGCGGCCTTCGGCGCTGTTGCTGAATTTTGAAGAGAAATGGTTGCGCGGCGCGGGGGTTTCCACCGCGCTGGCAACGGCCTTGTTTCGTGATGGCAGCCTGTCTCTGGCTCGCGCGGCCAAGGTGGCCGAAATGAGCTTGATGGATTTTATGCAGCACCTCTTCCGTGTTGGCATCCCCATTGCGCAGGGCACAGCCTACCCACGACTGGGGACAGTTGCTAAAAACTCGGCTGACCACGAAATATACGAAACGGGGTAGGCAGGCATTTCGCCGTAAGGCGAAAGCTCGCAAAGTATTCAGACAGTACAATGGCTCATCACCGAGTGGGTGATCGTAAAAACCATCTCAACCAACTGATTTGTTTCGTGTTTTTCGTGGTTAAAATAAGGTTTTAAGCTTGAATTCATAATTCGCCTTTACTAAAATAACGAATGCCCGGTCATTAAAGTCGAATTCAAGGAAAGAATATGCCACCACACATAACCCAAAAACTCATCGCCATACTTCTGACCACGGCACTTGCCGCTTGTGCCGGTGCGCCGAAACTGGATGAAACATCTGAAGTAGCGATCAACCAACTCTACCAGCGCGTGCAGCAGCAAGATCCCGCCGCGTTCAAGGAGCTGACCCAGCAAGCCGAGCAGGGCGATGCACTGGCGCAAGACCGCCTGGGCCTGGCCTACGCTCAGGGAAAAAGCGTTGCGCAGGACTACGCCCAGGCGCAGCAGTGGCTCAAACGCGCTGCCGCGCAAGGCTACAGCTGGGCGGCGTTCCGGTTGGGGTTTTTGTATGAAGAAGGAATGGGTGGGGAGCGCGATGTCGCCCAGGCGCGCGACTGGTATCAACGCGCGGCAGAACTGGGTAACGACTCCGCAGCCTACAATCTGGCGCAACTCTATATGGTAGGGGAAGAAGCC
>JAUYFQ010000133.1 GCA_030690895.1 Sulfuricellaceae bacterium | reverse complement strand
ATGCCTCCCGCCCTTGTCAACCACAAATCACCCTTCACCCCGCCAGTGGGGGTTAGGGGGCTTTCGCCTGAAAATCAAAAAAATGCGCTGTGGTGATGCAAATGGCATGGAGGGGGATTTGTGCAACATTCAGGCTAGAAGGCTAATCTATGCACACCAGTCGGAGGCAATAACTCCTCCCCCATCAAGGGAGAGGTTGGGTTGGGGATGGGATAAAATTGGCACATGTAAAATCAACAGGTTACAGCATGGTTATGGTTTAACCCCATCCCCACCCCAACCCTCCCCTTGAAGGGGAGGGAGCGCCAATTTGCATCGCCGCCCCAAATCACGAACCAAAAGTAGGCGCCTCTAGGCGACAGCGCTTCACCATGATCGCTCCCTCTCTCCTTGCTCTCCCCCAGCGTACCCGATAAAGCTGGGCATAAAGGGGAGAGGGACGCGAAGCAACGCTTCGCGTTAAAGTGTCGTCAACCGTGCAAGCCAGTCACCAAACAGGGTGGTGAGCACGGTCACGGCCGGCAGCACATAGAAAAAACCGCGCATCAGGTTGCGCAAGGTGCGATTGGCGGTTTTCAGCTCCATGAAGTGATCCACCACGACTCTTCCCTTGAAGGCCATGGTCAGGGAAATCATGATGGTGACGGCCAGGCTCGATTCAGCAGCCTCCCCGAGCCATGCACCGCCCAGAGTGAGCGCCACCAGCAATATCCAGAGGCGGTCAATCAGCTTTTCGTGTGACATTCATCCCCCTCAATGCAGTAAATAAACGAGCGGAAAAATAACCAGCCAGGCCAGGTCGGTGGCGTGCCAATACGAAGCGAACGCCTCCAGGCCTTCATGATCCTGCGGCGAATAGGCGCCGCTTCGGGTGCGCACCAGCACCCACGCCAGCCCCATCATTCCCCACACGACATGCACCATGTGCGTAAAAGTCAGGTAGTAATAAACGGTAAAAAACAGGTTCGCGCCACCGGTGACGCCGTGGCTGAGGTTCCACTGAAACTCCAGCATCTTGATGACCAGGTAGCCGGATGCCGCCAGAAGCACGAGTATCAACCAGCGAAAACTGGCCTGCTGCCGGTTTTGCCGAATGGCATGCACGGCCTTGGCGACGAAATAACTGCCGGAGATCATCATGACGGTGTTGAGCGTGCCGGCCAGCGTGCTCAAGCGGGCAGGCCCTTGCCGGAAGACCTCGGGATAATGCGCGCGGGCAATGAAATACACGCCGAACAGCAAGGCGAATTCTGTCATTTCGCTCAGGATGCCGGCCCAGATCCCCTTGTTGCCGGGAATGCGGCCTGCGGCTGGTTCTGGCGAAAGCGCGGATGCGGTTTGTGGCATTGGCAAAGCCTCGCGAGCAGTCATGGAAAGACTTGACCGGTCACTGTATCCGGGTTTTGACGTGGCTGGAATGACTGAAATCAAGCAAAATCAGGCGTGGGGTACATAATCAGAGAAACCCATATTTACCACGAAACACACGAAATACACGAAACAAATCAAAGTGTTGATAATACTTTCGCGCCCACCCTTCCGGGTCGTGCCATAACTTTGTATCTATTTGAATATTTTGCGAGCTTTCGCCTTATGGCGAAATGTTGGCTTACCACGTTTCGTGTATTTCGTGGTTAACCGAGTTTTTTATGGTGATAAAATGCTCCCCCATTCAGGAGCCGCTTGTTGCATGCTTTCCAAACTCAATGCCCCGCAACGCGAGGCGGTCAAATATCTCGACGGCCCCTTGCTGGTGCTGGCTGGTGCGGGTAGCGGCAAGACCCGTGTCATCACGCACAAGATCGTCTATCTGATCGAAACCTGCGGGTTCAACGCCAGCAACATCGCTGCCATCACCTTTACCAACAAGGCCGCGCGCGAAATGCAGGAACGCGTTGGCAAGCTGCTTGTCGGCAAATCGGCGCGTGGCCTGACCATCACCACGTTTCACTCGCTCGGGCTCCAGATCCTGCGCCAGGAAGCGGCTCATATCGGTTACAAACCGCGCTTTTCGGTGCTCGATGCTTCGGACAGCGCTGGAATTCTCAACGATATTCTAAAAACCACAGACAAGAAGGAAATCCGCCGCGCCCAAAGCCTCATTTCCAGCTGGAAAAACGCCATGCTCTCCCCGGCATCAGCGCAGGCAGCCGCGCAAGACGAGATCGAGAACCAGCTCGCCAGAGTCTATCAGTCATACCAGGACACGTTGTCAGCCTATCAGGCCATGGATTTCGACGACTTGATCCGCCTGCCGGTGAGCCTGTTTGAATCCTCGCCCGAGGTGCTGGCCAAATGGTCGGACAAACTGCGCTACCTGCTCATCGATGAATATCAGGACACCAACACCTGCCAGTACCGTCTGGTCAGGCTCTTGTCCGGTTCGCGCGGCGCGTTTACCGCCGTGGGCGACGACGATCAGGCGATTTACGCCTGGCGTGGGGCGAATGTCGAAAATCTGAAGCTGTTGCAGGATGATTTTCCCCGGCTGAATATCATCAAGCTGGAGCAAAATTACCGCTCTACCGTTCGCATCCTGCGGGCGGCCAACACCTTGATCGCCCACAATCCGAAATTATTTGAAAAGAAATTGTGGAGCGACCTCGGTCATGGCGACCCGATTCAGATTCTGGCTGCGCGCGACGAAGCCCAGGAAGCGGAAAGCGTCGTCATGCGCCTGCAAACGCACAAATTTCAGAACCGCACCCGTTTCTCGGATTATGCAATTCTTTACCGGGGCAACCATCAGGCGCGTATTTTCGAGCAGCAGTTGCGCAACGAGCGCATTCCTTACCTGCTTTCTGGCGGACAGTCTTTTTTCGAGCGCGCCGAAATCAAGGATATTCTGGCCTACCTGCGCCTGCTGGCCAACAGTGACGACGATCCGGCTTTTATCCGCGCCATCACCACCCCAAGAAGAGGTATCGGCGCGGGTACGCTGGAAAAGCTCGGCAACTATGCTGCCGAACGCCATCTCAGCCTGTTCGCCGCCAGTTTTGAAGCGGGCCTTGAGCATCTGCTGGGTGCAAAACAGCAAGCGCCGCTGACCGAATTTTGCCAGTTCATCAATCATGTGACGCAGCGGGCAGAACGCGAAACCCCGGCTTCGGTGCTGCCTGACCTGCTGACCGCCATTGCTTATGAAGCCTGGCTGTTCGATCAGGAAGACGCGCGTCCGGCGCAGACCAAATGGAACAATGTGCTGGAATTTTCCGCCTGGGTTGGCCGAAAAGGGGAAGAGGATGGCAAAAATCTGATCGAACTGACCCAGACCATCGCGCTGATCAACATTCTCGACAAACAGGACGATCAGGAAATTGATGCAGTCAGGCTATCGACCCTGCACGCCGCCAAGGGACTGGAATATCCGCACGTATTTCTGGTTGGCGCGGAGGAAGGCATCCTGCCTCATCGAGAGAGCATTGAAAACGGCCAGATCGAGGAAGAGCGGCGACTGATGTACGTCGGCATCACGCGCGCCCAGAAAAGCCTGACACTCAGCCATTGCAAAAAACGTAAGCGCGGCGGCGAGTGGCAGGCTTGCGAGGCGACGCGCTTTATCGGCGAACTGTATCAGGAAGATTTACGGGGATCGGGGGTCTGTCAGGCCGATCCGGAGGAACAAAAAATCGAGGGTAACGCCCGTCTGGCACAACTCAAGGCCATGCTGAATCCGGGCGGAAAATAGGCAGCGATGAGTTTCACGTAAAAAAAGCACAGCGTTGCGGCTGTGCTTTTTTCCATGCCATTTCTGCGACGCCTTACTTGGCTTCGAATTTGGCTCCGGCAGAGTTTGCCATATAGGCTACGGCTCTTTGCATCTCGATGTCGGAAAGATCCGGTGCGCCGCCGCGAGCAGGCATGGCGCGAATGCCTTCGATCGCCGTTTTGACCAAGCCATCCAGTCCACGACCAATACGGGCAGACCAGTCACCCTTGTTGCTGAATTTGGGCGCGCCCAATGCTCCGGAAGTATGGCAGGACGTACACACTGCGTTGAAGACCTCTTCACCATTTTTTTCTACGCGAGGCGCATTGGCGTCCACCACTTTCACTTCACCCACTGGCTTGATGCGCCCTGCCACGGCGGCAGACGAGGCTTCGTCAGTTTCGGTGTTCACATGGGTCGCCTGTATGCCAAGCACCAGTTGAATAATCAGAAAAATGGCGATCAGCGGTGCAACCAGGCCACCTACGCTAGCCATGACGACCTGCATCGGCGTGGTTTTTGTCATCTCTTCGTGGTGCGCGCTCATGAATCCATCCTCAACATTCAGTAAATCAAAAGTTCGCGATTATATCGACAATCAGGGCGACGTGCATCATGGAGAAATCGGCTAGACAGCACCGCCTCAGCGTACAGCAGCGCTTTCAAAATCCAGCTTAAGCAATTGAAAAAAAAGAGTTCATGAGATAGAATTCGCAAACATCCGGGCCTTAGTTCACAAAAAATGATCAAACAACGCACATTGAAAAACACGATTCGCGCTACCGGGATCGGCCTGCACACGGGCGAAAAGGTGTTCATGGCCCTGCGCCCGGCCGCGCCGAACACCGGGATCGTATTCAGACGAACCGACCTCCCCAACCCGGTGGATATACAGGCTCACCCTGAAAACGTAGGCGACACGCGACTCTCCTCCTCACTCGAACAGAATGGCGCAAAGGTCTCCACAGTCGAACATTTGATGGCCGCCCTCGCCGGATTGGGGATCGACAATATCTATATCGACCTGTCCTCGGCCGAGGTTCCCATCATGGATGGGTCGGCTTCACCGTTCGTGTTTCTGCTGCAATCAGCTGGTATCGAGGAACAGAATGTCGCCAAAAAATATATTCGCATCACCAAGGCGGTCGAAGTACATGACGGCGACAAATGGGTGCGCTTCGAGCCTTACAATGGCTTTCGCCTGAATTTCAGCATCGATTTTGATCACCCGGTTTTCGAGCACTCCAGCCAGACCATCACGCTCGACCTGGCCCAGGCCTCCTTCATCAAGGACATTTCCAGAGCCCGTACCTTCGGTTTCATGCAGGATGTGGAAACCTTGCGCGCCCATGGGCTTGCGCTAGGCGGCAGCATGGATAACGCCATTGTGATGGATGAGTACCGCGTGCTTAACAGCGACGGCCTGCGCTATGAAGACGAATTCGTCAAACACAAGGCGCTGGACGCAATCGGTGACCTGTACATCCTCGGTCATCCGGTAATAGGCGCATTTACCGCCCACAAATCGGGACACGCACTCAACAACATGCTGTGCCGCGCGCTGCTCGCGGATGCAGAATCCTGGGAGTACGTTTCCTTCGAGAAAGAGTCGGAAGCGCCAAGCGCACTGCTTCACTTTTATAGCAAGCCGGCTTGATCCTTGATCGTTCTCCGTCTCGCGCTCTATCTCACGGCGATTGGTATCGGCATCGCCCTGGTTCTGGCTTTGCTGCGGCGGGATCGACGCTACCTCAGGCTGGCTTGGCAAATCTTCAAATTTGCCCTCATTTTGATCCTGGTTTTTGCTGCCATCGTCCTGATCGGTCGCATCGTGTTATTTCGCATGCCGCTATAATCAAGCCTCGCACAGCGAGCCTGCGTCCCTCAGATCAAAACAATCGCCCTTCACCATTGCCCCCTCTCCCGCTTGCGGGGGAGGGTTGGGGAAGGGGCTATACCTCTGGGAGAGAGCAAGGAGAGAGGGAGTAACGATCAAATCATTGACAGTTTCTGAGCATTTTTTCGACCGCCGCCCGTAATGGCGAATCTTCAAGCCGATCAGCCAGACCGCGCAAGCTCTCGCACGCAACCGCACCCAGTACCAGATTCTTGGTCGGCCTGGCAGGTTGCCACGCGGTGTCCACTTGCACTCTCACCTGAATTGCAGTAACCTCAAGCCCCTTTTTCTGAAGTTTGTCCAGCAAGCTCGGGGCCAGTTGCCGCACCTTTGCAGCCATTGCGCCGTTGTTTGCATAGAGCGTCAGAACGCGGTCCTTGATTCCGGCAACTCGGCATGTCGAACCCAGTGGAGAAGGCGCAAGCTTTTCCCACAGACGCTGGAGTTCACCCAGCTGAGCGGCCTGATTCGCCAGCGAGGATAGTACTGCACCAGACGACAGCCAGGATTGTAATTTCTGCGCGCTCATAGCGATTTGAATGTCTTCAGGGGTTTCATGAATATCATTTTTGTATCCGACAAGTTATCCGGCGGGAAAAATTTTTCACTCAGCAACAACCAGACGCTCCTTCTTTTAGGTAGCTGGCTGGTCCTTCCTTTCCTGATTTTTCTCGCTCTGACCCAATCCAGCCTTTCCGGCACTGAAGGAGCAAACGCATCCCGCCCCCAGAGAGGAGCCTACCTGCAGGAGAATCTGAATGCAATGGCGGCACGTCTGGGGAAGCTGCAAGCACAGGTTTTGCGCATGGACGCGCTGGGCGGGCGTCTGGCCAAACACTTCGGACTGCCTGAACAGGAATTCAATTTCAGCGAATCGCCCGGCCAGGGTGGCGCCGAGCCCTCGTCGGCGCAGCACCTGCTCAACCCCCAACAACTGGAACATGAACTGATCCGCTTCGAGCAACTGCTTGAGGCGCGCTCTGACAGCATGGGCATGCTGGAAGTCCTGACTTTGCGCGAACGCGTCGAGAAGAGTGTTTTCCCTTCCCTGTACCCGGTTAGTTCAGAATGGTTTTCATCCAATTTTGGCTGGCGTCTGGACCCATTCAGCGGAAAACAATCGATGCATGAAGGTGTCGATTTCACCACTGGAACTGGCACACCAATCAAGGCAGCGGCAGGCGGCAAGGTGGCAACCTCAGAATACCACCCCCAGTATGGTAATATGGTCGCCATTGATCACGGCAACGGTCTGACTACACGTTACGCGCACGCATCAAAAATACTGGTCAAGGTGGGCGACATCGTCCTGCAAGGACAAAAAATTGCAGAGGTTGGCAGTACCGGCCGATCCACTGGTTCTCACCTGCACTTTGAAGTACTGAACAACGGTGTGCCGCAAAATCCGGCAAAATACCTGAGTGCGATCGGTAACGCTCAAGGGTAACAGGGTAATCTGGAAACAAACGAGGCGCGATGCGCCTCATTTTTTATTAAGCGCCTCATGATAAACAAGCTCGTTAAAAAAATTTTCGGCAGCCGCAATGACCGGCTGATCAAGCAATACATGCAGACCGTTCGCGCCATCAACGCGCTCGAACCGGCCATGTCGTCTCTGAGCGACAGTGAACTGCAAGCCAAGACGGACGAATTCAGGCAGCGCCTCGCACAGGGGGCCAGCCTTGATGACCTGCTGCCGGAAGCCTTCGCCGTGGTGCGGGAAGCCAGCAAGCGGGTACTGGAAATGCGCCATTTCGATGTCCAGTTGATCGGTGGCATGGTCTTGCATTACGGCAACATCTCCGAAATGCGTACCGGCGAGGGCAAGACACTGGTCTCCACGCTGCCAGCCTACCTCAACGCGCTGTCTGGCAAAGGCGTTCATGTCGTCACGGTCAACGAATACCTGGCACAGCGCGACGCCGAGTGGATGGCCAGACTGCACAACTTCCTCGGACTGACCGTCGGTGTCAATCTGGCGCAAATGCCGCATGAAGACAAACAGAAAGCCTATGCTGCCGACATTACCTATGGCACCAATAATGAATATGGTTTCGACTACTTGCGCGACAACATGGTCTATCAACCCGAGGAGCGGGTTCAGCGACATCTGAACTATGCCATCGTTGACGAGGTTGATTCCATCCTGATCGACGAGGCGCGTACCCCGCTGATCATTTCCGGTCAGGCAGAAGATACCATCGAGTTTTTCCACCGCGTCAACGAGCTGGCGCCCAAACTGGTCAAACAGGAAAAAGAAGACGGGCCAGGCGACTACAGCGTAGACGAGAAAGCACATCAGGTATTGCTGACCGAAGAAGGCCACGAATCAGCCGAAAAGCTGCTGGCCGAAGCTGGTCTGCTGGCCGAAGGTGGCAGCCTCTACGATGCAGCCAATATCTCGCTGATGCACCATATGTACGCGGCCCTGCGTGCTCACGCCCTGTATCACCGCGACCAGCATTATGTTGTCCAGGACGGCGAAGTCGTCATTGTGGACGAATTCACTGGCCGCATGATGACCGGCCGTCGCTGGTCTGACGGTCTGCATCAGGCAGTGGAAGCCAAGGAAGGCGTTTCCATCCAGCGTGAAAGCCAGACGCTGGCCTCCATCACTTTCCAGAATTTTTTCCGCATGTACCAGAAGCTGTCCGGCATGACAGGTACGGCGGACACCGAAGCCTACGAATTCCAGCAGATTTACGGTCTGGAGACTGTGGTCGTTCCGACTCATCGCGACATGATCCGCGATGACCGCATGGACCAGGTCTTCCGCACTTCCAAGGAAAAATTCCAGGCAGTCATCAACGACATCCAGTCCTGCCAGACGCACGGACAACCCACTCTGGTTGGAACGACCTCGATCGAGAGTTCGGAACTCCTGTCCAAGATGCTGGACGAGGCCGGATTGAAGCATGAGGTTCTCAACGCCAAACAACACGCGCGCGAAGCAGAGATTGTCGCGCAGGCCGGGCGGACGGGCGCAGTCACCATCGCCACCAACATGGCGGGGCGAGGAACAGACATCGTACTGGGCGGCAGCATCGAGCGCGAACTCCATGCCGTGCGCGCAGACACCAGCCTGGATGATGCTCAGAAAGCAGCCAGAATCGCGGCGATCAAAGCCGACTGGCAACCCCTGCATGACCAGGTTCTGGCCAGCGGCGGACTCCACATCATCGGTACGGAGCGCCACGAATCTCGCCGCGTCGACAACCAGTTGCGCGGCCGCTCAGGCAGGCAGGGCGACCCCGGTTCCAGCCGGTTTTTCCTGTCGTTGGAAGACCCGCTTCTGCGTATTTTTGCCTCAGACCGCGTTGCCGCCATCATGGAACGGCTCAAGATGCCTGAAGGTGAAGCCATTGAGCACCCATGGGTCACGCGGGCCATCGAGAATGCCCAGCGTAAGGTAGAAGCGCGCAACTTCGATATCCGCAAGCAATTGCTGGAATACGATGATGTCGCCAATGACCAGCGCAAGGTCATTTACGCCCAACGCAACGAACTGCTGGAAACCCAGGACATCAGTGACACCATCCGCGCCATGCGCGAAGATGTGATCAGCCTGATGTTCAACCAGTACATCCCCCCCCAGAGCATGGAAGAGCAATGGGACGTGGCCGGATTGGAAAAGGCGTTGCAGGCAGAGTTGCAACTACCCGTTCCGCTGGCTGAATGGCTGGGAAAAGACACGAAACTCGATACCGTCGGCCTGCTCGCGCGCATCATCGAAACTGCAAACACGCAATATCAATCCAAATTGGAGCAGGTTGGCGCGGATGTCATCCACCACTTCGAGCGCGCCATCATGCTGCAAAGCGTGGATACGCACTGGCGGGAACATCTGGCTGCGCTGGATCACCTGCGCCAGGGCATCCACCTGCGCGGTTATGCCCAGAAAAACCCCAAGCAGGAATACAAGCGGGAAGCGTTCGAGCTGTTTTCCGCCCTGCTGGAGTTCATCAAATCCGAAGTCACTCGGGTCACCATGACGGTGCAGGTCAAGAGCGAGGCGGATGTTGCCGCCGTGGAAGAACAACTGCCTGCAACGGACAACGTCCAGTACCACCATGCCGACTATGACGAAGCATTGGGTCACACCACTGAAACGGAACAGGAAACGGCACAACAGGAGCCTTTCATGCGAGCGAGCCAGAAAGTGGGGCGCAACGACCCTTGCCCATGCGGTTCAGGCAAAAAATACAAGCAGTGCCATGGCAAGCTGAGCTAGCAGAGTAGTTCGGCTGCCGCCTTTGCGGCTGGCCTGCCGAACAAATAACCCTGGACGTGGGAAAATCCGATTCGACGGACTTTTTCCAGCGTCTGTTCTGTTTCCACACCCTCGGCCACCACACAATAACCTGCCGTGCTGATCATTTTCACCAGGCTTTCCACCATGTCACTGTGGCGGTTGTCCTTATCCAGGCTTCGGATCAGGGAAATATCAAACTTCACGACATCGACTGGCATGTTGGCCATATACCCCAGCGACGAGTAGCCGCTGCCAAAATCGTCAAGCGCCACAATAAACCCCTCTGACCGCAAGCGGCCAAGGTTGGCAGAGGCCTGCTGCAACTGAGTGATCAGCGCTGTTTCGGTTATCTCGATGACCAGTTTGTAGCGCCCGAAGTAAGTCTTGAATTGGCCAAGCTTCTCGCAAATATCAGGGTGAACAATGGTCGGACCAGAGATATTGAGCGAAACGCCGGTCCCTTCCGGAATGACACCCTCGGCAAGATCACGAAGCACCCGATCCAGGACAACATAATCAAAATGGGCCTCCAGACGCCGTCCCGTGACCACAGGAAAAATATCCTTGGGCATGAGTAGCTCGTGATCCCGGCGTATCCTTACCAAGGCCTCAAAATAATCGATCTGCCGGTTTTTGAGGCTGACCACAGGTTGATAGTGCATTTCCAGCACTGCGCCCTTACCTGAGATTGCTTCGAAAACAGCGCTCACCGACTGATTGGAAAACAGGGCTTCGCTCTCGGTCGACATTTCCTCCGAGTACGCAACCAGTTTCCCATAACCAGGGCGTTTGGCGTGATACATCGCCACATCTGCCTGCTTCTGTAGCGTGACCAGTTCCTCCACTTGAGTTCCGGAGGCATGTGCAAGGCCCACGCTCATGCGGATAGGCTCGCGAATGCCCAGATTGAAAAAATCCTGCGAATCGATAGCCGCCTCACATCGCTTGGCCACATCCAACACATCGTCGGGAGAAGCATCCAGAAAGATGGCAGCAAATTCATCGCCGCCGATACGGTAGAGACGGTCGCCTGCTCGCAGGGTGTTCTGCAAGGTCTGAGCGAGTCGTTGCAGCAACTGGTCGCCGACCAGGTGGCCGTAGGTGTCGTTGATAGGCTTGAAATGATCGCAATCAAACAATAGAAATGAGACCTCCACGCGATGGCCGGTGGCCACGTTCTGCATCTGTTTCCAGTCTTCCTCGAAACTCAGGCGATTGAAAACGCCCGTCAACGGATCGCGGTGCGCCATGCCCCATAATTCCACATTCTGACTGTCAAGACGGGCATGCACGCTATTGAGCTGGTGCTGGTAGTCGTTCAATGAAGCGCGTACTTTTTCGAGCTCCATTACAGGCTCTTGTGTAAATGGCATATCCAGCATTTGCCCCGATCCATCCCGTAGCGAGTCGATATGCCGGGAGAGCCGCCGCAACGGTTTCGCCACCAACTCCGACAAAGCCGCGTAAAACAGGATGGAAATCAACAGTACGGCAGCCGCCATTTGCATCTGGGAACGAAAAATCACGTCCAGCAAGGATAAAACCTCCTGATTGGAGATGACCTTGTATTCCATTCTTGGCCACAACTGCTGGATCGGAATCCGCTCCCCTTCGGCCATGGAAAGGTGGAGACTCCCGACATCCACATACCGGAACGCTTGCAGATCACGAATCATGGCGAAAAAATTCAGCCTGGCAACGGCATATCCTGTGACCTGGCCGACATTCTCGCCATCCCGGATCGCAATGATCTGATACACATCCGTTAACCCATCCCGCCTGACGGCATAAGCGAAACCATCTTCATTTTCTGCGCCGCCATCTGCACCATCCGGAATTCTGGACGGCATGTATGGCAACAGACCCTTGCCAGCCAGCGGCATTTTCTGTCGGCTGTAAAGCTCGACCGCCTCCACATAGCCGGGCAGCACGCCACTCTCCAGCACGCGCCCATCCCGCCAGTAAACGTAGTAGGAGGAATCACTCAATTGCTGGCGCGTCTCGTCCCAGATAGAGATTTTTTGCCCGATACTATCCGTTTCCCGAAAAAAAAGAGTCGCGGCCTGGCTAATTTCAAGGCTCGCCGACTGCTTTTCGGCGAATTCCAGAGTGGCGCGGGCTGTCGTCATTTTGTTCAGGATCGCCCAACTCAGGCCGCCAAACAGAAGGCTCACCACGGCGATAAAACCGATGGCATAAGACCGGATAGTCAGCGGAGGACGGGAATACTTGGCAGGCATGATTAACGCGGAAGGTCCGCCAGCATTTCTTGCACCCGATCGAACAGATCGAACTCGTGCTCTCCATCATAAAAATGTCCGGCATCTTCGATCACGGCCACTTTCAATTTCGATGCTCTGACCCGCTTCGCCCAGCCAGGGGAGTAAAGCTGATCCTTGCCGCCAATGATCATGTCGACCGGCGCCTTGATCGCCCCCACCTCGTTCAGCAGCCGATCTTCCCTCCTCTCTGCGTAGCTCAGATAGGCGGACGGCGTGGAGACATAATTCTTCCTGCAATAAGCCAGAGTAAACTTCTTCAAGCCAGTCTCAGTGCGCATTTCGGGAGACTTTCGGACTTTCTCGAATTCCGGGTCATCGACAAAAATCGGCCCCAGACTGGTCAGTATTCCCTTTTTGACAGTGTTGCCTGGCGTGCCCGCCAGGTAAGCCAGCACAGCCTGGCTACCGGTGCTGTGCCCAATGATGGCTATTTTTTGCGGCTTGTTCTGGCCAGCAAGCCAGTCCACCCAGTGCCCCAGTTCATTTGCCTCGTCCTGCAAGGTGTGCCTGTGCGCGGCCTCGCATGGCAGGCTGCGAACCCGGCGACTAATGCCGAGCGAGAGCGTAGGTATCAGCACCGCATAACCCGAGTCAGCCAGCGCGTCGGCCAAACGATTCATGGGGGGAGAATGGCGGGTCTGCATGAAACCGTGAACCAGGATCACCACCGGCTTGTCGGCACGCCCACTGCGATAATCAGCCGTGGCAATAATCCCATATTTCAACTTGATCTCAACTGGGGCGGCAAACGCACCATTCCCCCAGAACAGCAAGGATAGCGCAAGGCAAAGACGCACTGTCATTGATACCAGTCCAGTTCTCATGCCGTCCTCGTTCTTTTTATTGGATTGATTCTGAATAGTATAGCCTCTGACATCAAACTGCACATCATCCATTACGCATGCTTAATGGAGTAGAATTACGCCGATTATGAAAGGATCATGATGATGGAAAACAACCCGGCTCAGATCAGAATAGGTCTGGTCACGGTGAGTGATCGCGCTTTCCAGGGCATCTACGAAGACCAGGGGATTCCTGCTTTGAAAACCTGGCTGGGCGAGACGCTGGCAACCCAATGGGAAGCGATCACCCGACTGGTTCCCGACGAACGGCAACAGATCGAGGCCGCACTGGTCGAGCTGGTTGACCAGGAAAACTGCCACCTTGTGCTGACCACGGGCGGCACCGGACCCGCTCCCCGCGATGTAACGCCGGAAGCCACGCTTGCCATTGCCGATCGGGTACTCGATGGTTTTGGCGAACAGATGCGTGCGGTTAGCCTGAAGTACGTGCCGACCGCCATCCTGTCACGACAGGTCGGCGTCATTCGGAAACAGTCTCTGATCCTGAATTTGCCAGGCCAACCCAAAGCCATCAAGGAAACGCTGGATGGCGTGTTTGCGGCCGTGCCTTATTGCATTGATTTGATTGGCGGGCCTTACATCGAAACCCGCACCGAGGTACTTCCGGTTTTTCGCCCCAAATCCGCCCTTCGCCCAACCACTTAATCCAGAATCAGGAGCACTCATGTTTGACTTCAAGGGCTTGATCAGCGCCCTTCTGCGCAAGAACGACGACAATCCGGTCGGAGATCTGAAATCTGCCACGATCTGGGTACAGGAACTGCCGCAACATGACATCCATCAGGCCCTGAAGGAAATCATCAAGGCGCTGGGCGACCTGAACAAAAGCGAAGATACGGCTCTGAAGGAACGGATCCGGGTAATACTCTACCTCGATGAAAAAGCGCGCAGCCTTCAAAACACGTTATGCAGGGACTATCTGGCCGTCATTAACGATGTGACGGCTCAAGAGCGCCAATACCTGCCATCGATCCAGATGTTCTGGGAAGAAATGGCGGCCGGCTACCAGAATTGCATCCGGACTTATGCGAAAAATCCTGGGGGGAAAATCCGGGAACAGATGCCGCTGGTCACCGCAAAAGCCATCCATTTCCAGGCCATGCAGGCTAAATGGAAACTCATCCATTATCTGCCAGTAGACGCCAATATCTGGCGCAGGCTGCACCGCCTGTACAACTTTGCCGAGCAGGAAAAAATCGAGCGCGTCCCTGTCTCGCTTTATTCCAAACAGGAAGAAACCAGTTGTACCAGCGAATATTTGCAACCCATGATGCTGCATCTCGCCAACCCGGCCAGTCTGCTGCCGGACCAGATCGAAATGATCGACTTCTGGCTGGATAGCTGGGCAAAAAGCCTGGTGATCGAAAGCGAATTCCGCCCCCAGCGCCAAATTTACGCAGTCAACCTTGGTGACACGAAACCGGCACGGAAACTGCGCCGCAACATGCTGGGCGAGCATTACCGGTATTGGGGGTTCGAGCTGCTTCAGGTTCATATCAGCAAAATTATCGACCAGCTTAAGCAAGGTGAAGTCCCCGCCCGCCTCAAACTGGGCGAAGCCTGCCGCCTCCCAGCCTGTATGGATCTGATCGAGGAAGTTTCCCTGCGCTGGGCAGGAAAAGTCACGACACGCAAACATGAGCGGATACAGGCCGAAAAAACCCTGCTCGTCACTGAATCACTCGCCGATATTATCAAGCTGCTCAAAGGGGGAAAGCCCGCCGCCAGCTCGGCAGCCACCTACCGAATAGAAACCAGGCGAAGCAGCGATATGGCCGCACCGACCATCAGTGGGGAGCCCGATCTTTTTCAGACCGGTGCGCAGCAATGGCAGGTTGAAAACGAGTCTTTGAGCGGCTATGGCGTCACGTTCGACCGAAGCGGCCCAGGCGAGCAACTCCGAATCGGCACACTGGTCGCGCTCAAACCACCGATGGGGCAAGGCGGACTGTGCATCGGGATTGTCAGGCGCATTCAGAACGCCCCCCCGCGCACGGTCAATGCGGGCATCCAGACCTTGAGCCAGACACCCGTTCTGGTCGAACTCCACCCGCTTGCGGGCGAAGGGGGTAAAGCGCGCTATGCCATCTACCTGCCAGAGCTTGCCAGAATGAATCAGGGCCGAAGCCTGCTGATCCACAGCCAGATGTACAGCGCCGGCAGAATGATCCGACTGTTAGCCCAGGGCAAGGACTACACGATACGCCTCCAGACGGCTGTCGAGCAGCACAGCGATTATGTTCGCACCGGGTTCGACGTCGTCGCCAAGCACGCATGACGTCCCTGGAAGTCACGACCGGAGACCGGCCTGAATTCTCTGTCATCTGGCTGCATGGACTGGGTGCGGACGGGCATGACTTCGAGCCCATCGTTCCGGAGCTGAGGCTACCTGACACCCTGCCCACCCGCTTCATTTTCCCCAATGCCCCCATGGCGCCCGTGACCATCAACGGCGGCTATGTCATGCCGGCGTGGTATGACGTGATCAGCCAGAACCTGGGTGAAATGGAAGACGAAAAAGGTATCCGCGCATCCCGGCACGCACTGGAAGCGCTGATTCAAAAAGAGGAAGCGCGGGGCATTCCTTCCCGCAGAGTTATTCTGGCCGGATTTTCACAGGGCGGCGCAATCGCCCTTTTCACGGCGCTGCGCTTTCCCCGTCCCCTAGGAGGCGTGCTGGCACTTTCCACCTACCTGCCTCTGCCTGAAAAGCTGGACATGGAAGCCCATGCCAGCAACGCCACCCTCCCGATATTCATGGGGCATGGGCGCATGGACGGCGTCATTACTTTGGCACAGGGCGCTGCCGCCCGTGACCTGCTCATGCGAAAAGGAAACCGTGTAGTCTGGCGAGAATACGCCATGGCGCATTCAGTCTGTCCGGAAGAAATTGCAGATATCGGCGCCTGGCTGGGCGAGACTCTGGCGAACTGCAAGGGGTGATGCGGGACCGACTGCCCCTCTCACCACAACATCAATATTCCAGCAAAAACCTCATGGTTTCTTCTGAACATCAAAACTGGCGCGCACCCAATCATCACCTTTTTCGATAAGCTTACCCATCGTGATCGAGTAGCTCCGACTGCGCACCTGCATGTCGAAGTGCCTGCCTGGCGAGTACTCCGAGCTATCCAGAATAACGCTCACCCCTGTTTTGGTTTCCTGGTTGGACGACAAATATAATCCCTGAACAGGCAGGACGACATTCACCGCATCGACGCCATTGACAGTAAAGCCGCTGTTTCTCGGCTTGGTTGCCTTGAGCATTACGGAAACCGGGCTTTTCCCCAGGACCTCGATACCGACATTGCGCTGCCCAGTATCCAGCAGCGCCAACCTGCGCACCACGCCGATAACCCAGTGGTGGCTGCGCTCGGGTTTGAGGCCGATCAGTTTTCCCAGACGAACCCAGTCATTCTTGACCTCTTCCACGGTTGCGCCAAAACCGAATTCACTTTCATTTTCCATTACCCAGCGCTCGTGGTGGGCCGTTGGCACAGACGACTGTTGCCCCTGCAGCACACTGGTCCCAGCTTTTTTCTGTGTGCGCTCAGTCACAAAGCCATACAGACGAACATCCAGCATCTCTTCATAGGTCAACTTCGCTTTCTGCTCCTCCTCCTGCACCCGTGGAGACAGCGCTTCGTTGTCATGCCTGACGAGCGTGCAAACCTCGCGAAAATCCTTTACCACGTCGATCAGTTTGACTTTCGACACCCGTTCCTGCTTTCGCCTGAGGCGGCCCCCTCCACTGCGCGACCACTGCTCGCTGACCCGGTCCAAAAACTCCAGACAGGTGGGCAGGCGGCAGTCTTCGCCCAAGCCCAGCTTGGCGGGGATTTCTCCTGCCTGCAGAGATTTTTGAATTCCAGCGATGATTTCCATCATTCGCTTCGTACCCCAGCTGCGCAGCTTGTCATCGGCCAATGGCTTACGGGCCCGGTAGGGGCCTTTGTCTGCACCCAAATCCACGCAAAACACATGCCGTTCAGGGTCATATCCCTTGTCAAGACGAAGCGACCCTGCCCAGAGATCTAGCCACATATCGGCCATTTCGATCTGTTTGGGGAAGAGGCTGTTGGTGTTCAATACGTGCAGGCTCAGAAGCTGGAGATACTCCTCACTGCCAGTCGTCTGGCGCTGACATTGAGGGTAGAGCTGGACAGGTTTTTGGTCGAATTCGTCATATTCCGCCAACCGGTAAAGATTATTCACATGCTTCCACAACTTCGGGCCGATCGCTTCGTACCGAAAATAGTGCCATTTTGCCTGCATGGCGAAGTGTCGTATTGCGCGCGCAGTAATCAGCGGGATTTCATTCCGGATCTCGCTATGGTTCGGATCGCCGACGTAAGCCATGATGAAGGTGTGATAACCGCGCGCCAATTGCCAGTTCATGGAAAACACCGCGTTCCAGAGACGGCTCTCGACCTGCTTGGACATACGGGGATTGATGATGTACTGCAGGGTGAGCGATTGCTGCAAGGCCTGCGCACCCTCATCCAGATGCATCAGCACTTTCAGGCGCTCTTTGCTGAACGCCTCGGATTTCTCATTGAACTCGCTGAGCGCTGTCACCACTTGTTCGTGCGCTGCGAACGTATCCCCCATCGGGAGGTCATTCATCCAGACCGTGGCAGCCTTGATGGTGCCCAGAGGATCAGTAGGCGGTTTTTTTCGGCCAAAAGGCAGAAAGTCGAGCATGAATATATTCCAGAACCAAAAGTTGATGTTAACAGGGTAATGCCATCCCTAAACCATTCCAAGCCGGGTATACTCACCTGCCATTAATATTGGACGCGAATGGGAAGGTCATGTCACAGAACGCATTTACTCCATTTGCCCTGGATAATGACAGGGATTATCAAGCGTGGCGCTCGGACAAGCTACGCGGCTATCCTACCACCATCGCAGAACTGTTGGTAAAAGTCGGTGATCCACGCAAGCTCTCACCAGACGAACACGCGGCGATTCTGGCCCTGTGCGGCAAGACCAACATGGCCATCTACGTAAGCAACACCGGGCAGCAAGCGGATAAAGAAATTATCCGGCAGCTTGGACGCCAGTTCGGCCTCGTGCGACTGGATCGCAACATGCTGGCCGATGATGACGGCATCACTTCGCTAATGGTCCAGGCCAGCGGGGAGCACCAACACTATATCCCCTACACCGATCGCCCGATCAAATGGCACACCGATGGTTACTACAACCCGCCCGAGCGGCAAATTCTCGGGATGCAACTGCACTGTGTCTGCAACGCTGCCTCGGGTGGCGACAACGGATTGCTGGATGCAGAGATCGCCTACATTCTGTTACGTGATGCCAATCCGGATTTTATCCGTGCCCTGATGGAACCAGACGCCATGACCATCCCGGCTCGCATGGATGAAGAGGGCGTGGTCAGACCAGATCAGTCCGGCCCGGTCTTCTCCATTCTCCCCAGTGGCGACCTCCACATGCGCTACACCGCCCGCACTCGCAGCATCCACTGGAAGAAGACACCTGTCATAGCTGAAGCAGTCGCATTCATGGGAAATTTATTGAGCAGTAACTCACCCTACATTTTTCGCGCCCGCCTGGAACCTGGCATGGGCTTGATCTGCAACAATATTCTACATGACAGAACGGCATTCAGTGATGACGCAGAGTGCAAGCGACTGCTATACAGGGGCCGCTACTACGACCGCATCAAGGGTGCCGAACTGACAAGCGTGTATCACGCCTAGCAGCTCAAGCCGTGCAGGTTGCACAAATAGCGTTTGACGAACGCCAGCGCAATCCACAGCCAGACCAGCACGAAAAAGCTCACCAGCGGCATGTGCTGGTCGAGAATGAAGCGCGGCGTGATGAAGCGTACCGCCCTGATGACCGGGCGCGTCACCACCTGAAACAACAGGTAAACAAAATTCTGCTGGCGCGCCTTGCCAGCCAGCACGGCCAGCAACCCCTGGCCCAGCAGCGCGAAGCCAGCGACTTCGACAATCACCCGCAGCGCGCTTACCAAAAACAGATCCATTTGAACCATGTCTGATTTTCCCCCTTATCAATCGTTCCGAATTGTATCGGATAGAGGAATCACCCTAAAAACCTTATTTGAACCACGGGGAACACGGGGAAAGCAAAGGCTTTGAAAGGGTATTGGGGTCGGCGCGTGTCAAGATAGTTGTCGCCTCGTTCATGCAGCCAACGGCTGAATATGGTTATCCGCCAAATGCGTTTTTATGATGGAGTCGCGTTCGGGGTTAAGCGTCACGGCGCCGATGGGCGCCCAATTTCGAGTGTCG
>JAUYFQ010000127.1 GCA_030690895.1 Sulfuricellaceae bacterium | reverse complement strand
GCGACACTCGAAATTGGGCGCCCATCGGCGCCGTGACGCTTAACCCCGAACGCGACTCCATCATAAAAACGCATTTGGCGGATAACCATATTCAGCCGTTGGCTGCATGAACGAGGCGACAACTATCTTGACACGCGCCGATATTGCTGGCGAGCCGGATTAAATCCAAAATCCTTCTACAAAGCAATTTTCACGATGCGTATTCACGAGGTTTTTAGCGTTATGAAAAACCGCTTTTTGTAGAAAACAAGAATGCCAAAATATGTTTTGAAACGATACGTTGCAGCATTTTCAGACTAAAATACCCTATTTACCGCATAAATTCACGTTCCCATGAGCATTGCACAGAACAAAAAAGCGTTCCACGATTTTTTTATCGAGGAAAAATTCGAAGCCGGCATGGTTTTGGAGGGCTGGGAAGTTAAAGCCATTCGCGACGGCAGGGCGCAGCTCAAGGAGGCTTACGTCCTGATTCGAAGTGGCGAGCTATTTCTGATCGGCAGCCATATCAGTCCCTTGCCGACGGCCTCGACGCATATCAACCCCGACCCGGTGCGCACCCGTAAACTGCTGCTGAAAGCAGAACAGATCGAAAAACTGATAGGCAAGGTCGAACGTGCGGGCTACACCCTTGTGCCGCTGGATATGCATTTTTCACGCGGGCGGATCAAGCTGGAAATCGGGCTGGCCAAGGGCAAGAAGCAGCACGACAAGCGTGAAGCTGAGAAAGAAAAAGACTGGAAGCGCGAAAAGGATCAGTTGATGAAAGTCGTCAAGCGCAGTTGATGGGCAAGGCGAATTGCATCAAGCAGGCAACCATTTTGCCTGCTCGATTCCCCATTTTTCGAAGGACTCGTGGCTGACGATCCTGTCCTGGCAGTGAGGTTTGGCCAGATCAATCTCTTCCGGCGTAATGTAGTGTTGCCTGCCAGCGTTATAAAACACCTTGACCAGCGGTTGCATGATCTTGTCCGCGTGCTGTTGCAGGACAACTCCCAGCCTCCCACTCTCCAGCCTGACCAGCGAGCCGCTGGGGTAGATTCCCAGCGTGCGGATGAAGTTTTGAACCAGTTCCTGGCTGAAATGAAACTTGCTCCATTCCAGAAGTTTCTTGAGCGCTTCAGTTGGCGGCATGCCCTTGTGGTAGACCCGGTTTGAGGTGATCGCATCATACACATCGACAATGGCGCCCATCTGGCCATAGAGAGAAATTTCGTCTGCCTTGAGTTTGTTGGGATAGCCCGTTCCATCGAATCGCTCGTGGTGTTGGGCGGCCACATCCAGCGCGATCTGGCTGATGCCGGGCGTGTGCTGGAGAATGATCTTGCTCTGCACGACATGTGACTTCATCTTGTCGAACTCGGCATCGGTCAGTTTGGCTGGCTTGTTGAGGATGTTATCCGGCACTTTGGCTTTTCCGACATCGTGCAGCAGGGCGCCGATCGCGATTTCCTTGATGACTTCCCTGCTCAGATTCAATCCGCGCGAGAAAGCCACCATCAGGGCGCAGACGGACACCGAATGCTGGAAGGTGTACTGGTCGTGGTTTTTGAGTTGCGCGAGCGGGAGGAGGGCGTCCTGCTGCCGGAAAATGGAATCCACCATGTTTTCCACCAGCGGTTCCACTTTTTCCATTTCAATTTGTTGACCGAGCCGGATGTCGGAAATGATGTCCTTGACGAGTCGGTTGGCTTCGCCCTGCAGTTTGCGCGCCCGTTGCGCTTCGGCTGCGACGCTGACCGCGATGATGGGCGCTTGCGCGGCTTTTGCGATGCCCCGAATCTGTTTGTCTATTTCATGGGCGGCTTCATCCCGAGTCTGTGCTTCTATTACATCCAGACCCTTCCCTGTATCTATATATACATCATGCATGCCGATGGCCAGAATTTGATCCAGTATGGCCTGATCCTTGACCTCGAATTGATTGGCGATGAATGGATGATCTATCCAACTGCAGTTCAGGTCACTGATGTACATGCCTATAGCAAGTTTGGCGGCAGGGATTTTTTTTATCATGCGATGAATTCTACTGGCTTGCCAAATGGATGAAAATAGCGGGCAATAAAAAAGGCGGCATGATCGCCGCCTTTTTATCCCGAAGAAGTTACCCCGGATTTGACCTGTTACTTGACTGCTGCTGGTGCTGCTGGTGCTGCTGGAGCGGCAGGCGCTTCGGTGATCTCGATCTTGGCCTTGGCTTTCATGTCATCGACCAGTTTCTTCAGATTCTGCTGCTGAATCTGCTGGGTCAGTTGAGGCTTGACCTGTTCCATTGGCGGCAACGACAGTGGGCGGGAATCTTCCAGCATGATGACGTGGAAACCAAACTGGGATTTGACTGGTTCCAGTGTGAACTTGCCTTTTTCCAGCTTGGCAACGGCGGCGCTGAACTCAGGCACCATGCCGCGCGGATCGAACCAGCCCAGATCTCCGCCATTGACTTTGGAGCCTGGATCTTCAGATTTTTCCTTGGCCAGTTTTTCAAATGACTTGGGATCTTTCTTCAGCTTGGCAATGATGTCCTTGGCTGATGCTTCGGTCTTGACCAGAATGTGGCGCGCCTTGTACTCGGTGCCGGTCATCTGGGCCTTGACCTTGTCATATTCCGCTTTCAGTGCATCGTCGCTGACTGGATTGTTTTTCATGTAATCCTGAACAAAGGCGCTGGCCAGGATGGACTGACGGGTCAATTCCATCTGATCCTTGACGTCGGCTGTCTTGTCCAGGCCTTTTTTGACAGCTTCCTGAGAGACCAGCATTTGCATGGCCAGTTGATCGATAATGGCCTTGCGCGCTTCAGGGGTATCTGGCTGTTGACCCATGCCGCCACGTTGCTGCATCAGCATATTGACGCGGTTCTGGCTGATTGGCGTGCCATTGACAGTGGCCGCAACGGCTTCCTTGCTGGCGCCTTTGGCGGGTTCGTCGGCGTTGCAGGCGCTCAGTGTCAGCAGGGAAGCCGCGCTGGCCAGCAGGATACGGGATTTGATCGACATCATTGATGGTTCCTTAGCAGTAGTTTTGAAAACAGTGGTTTGAAATTATATTTCGCCCGGGGCATAGGCCTTGATGCTGAGGGCATGAATTCCGGTTTGCATCAGATCGCCGAGCGCATTATATATCAGGCGATGCCTTGCGACCGTCATCAATCCGGTGAACTGGGGTGACACGATAAACAGATCATAGTGTCCGCCGCCGCTTTTCGCACCTTCGTGGCCGGCATGGAGATGACTGTCATCGCCAATCTCGATTGATTCCGGCGCCAGGGCGGCCAAGCGTTGCTGCATCAGTTCTAATGTATTCATCTGGGCGTGCTCATGTAGGGAAAACTTTCTTGAAGGGTTTGACGGACACGCTGGCGTAAACGCCAGCCGCAACATAAGGATCGGCCTCGGCCCAGATTTTTGCTTCTTCCAGAGAAGCAAATTCGGCCACGATCAGGCTGCCGCTGAATCCAGCAGGGCCGGGGTCTCTAGCGTCAATGGCAGGGAAAGGACCCGCCAGGATCAGGCGACCGTCATTTTGCAGTAGCTTCAGTCGGGCCAGATGGGCGGGACGCGTAGCCAGGCGTCTTTCCAGGCTATCGGCAATATCTTCCCCGACGATGGCGTACAGCATCAGGACGCCTTCTCTTCAATGTACTTGGAGAGCGCCAGGCCCTGCAAAATAACAAATACAAACATCAGACCCATGCTGCCGAAGAGTTTGAAATTGACCCAGATGTCGGTGGAAAAATTAAAGGCGACATACAGGTTGAGCACGCCCATGGCGGCAAAAAACAGCGCCCAGGCCAGATTCAGGTTGCGCCAGATGAAATCCGGCGCGGTGAACTGCTTTTCCATCATGGTGCGGATCAGATTTTTTTTGAACAGTCCTGCGCTTGCCAGCAAAACCACGGCAAACAGCCAATACAGTACGGTAGGCTTCCACTTGATGAAGGTTTCGTCATGCAGCAACAGCGTCGCGCCGCCGAACACCGTGATGATGGCGAGGCTGACCCACAGCATGGTGTCCACCTTGCGGTGCCTGACCCAGACCCAGCCAATCTGGGCGAAGGTGGCGACAATGGCGGTCGCTGTCGCGGCGTAAATGCCATAAAGCTTGAAGACAGCAAAAAATAGCAGAATGGGGAAAAAATCGAATAGGAATTTCATGCTTTAAGTTTGGTTCATTTCAATGAAGCGGGCATTTTGCTATGATTGGCACTCTTCACACAAGTTCCAATTGATGCAAAAAATCGACTTGCACAGTCACTCAACCATTTCTGACGGCAGTTATACCCCCAGCGAACTGGTCAGCTACGCAGCAGGACAAGGTGTCACGGTCATGGCTTTGACCGATCACGACGATACAGGCGGACTGGAAGAGGCACGTCAGGCCGCAGAGGTACATGGCATCCGCCTGATCAACGGGGTTGAGATTTCAGTTTCCTGGAAAGGTCGCACCATCCATATTGTCGGGTTGAATGTCGACCCGGCCTATCCGCCCATGGCGGCCGGGCTGGAGGCGATTCGCGCCGGCCGACTGATACGTGCTGAAGCGATGTCGGTTGAACTGGAAAAGGTGGGCATTCCCGGCAGTCTGGACGGCGCAAGGCAATACGCCAAAGAACGCATCATCAGCCGAACGCACTTCGCCCGCTTTCTGGTCGCCAATGGTCACGCCAAGGACGTCAAGGCAGTGTTCAAGCACTTTCTGGTCAAGGGCAAGCCCGGCTACGTCTCGCACAACTGGGCTGGCATGAATGAAGCGATTGGCTGGATCAGGGAAAGCGGCGGAATCGCCGTGCTGGCGCATCCAGGGCGATACGATATTGGCAAGACCACCCTGCATGCCCTGTTTGCAGATTTCAAGGCCGCAGGCGGCGAAGCCGTCGAAGTGGTATCCGGCAGCCACACGCCAGATCAGTACAAGCAATTTGCCGAATTTGCCAGGCAGTATGACCTGCTGGCCTCATCCGGCTCGGATTATCACGGGCCGACTCACAATTATTTCGACATGGGTCGGCTTCCTCCCTTGCCGGAAGTCTGTAAACCTGTCTGGGAACGCTTCGGAATTGAATGATCTTATGGCACAATTTTTTACAATACATCCAGATAACCCCCAGCCGCGCCTCATCAAGCAGGCAGCGGAGATTATCCGCGATGGCGGGGTGGTAGCCTACCCGACCGACTCTTGCTACGCCCTGGGCTGTCACTTGGGCGACAAGGATGCCATGCAGCGCATTCGCGATATTCGCGAAGTGGACGAGCGCCACCATTTCACCCTGGTATGCCGCGACCTGTCCGAGCTGTCGACCTACGCGCGCGTCAACAACCAGCAATATCGCCTGCTCAAAAGCAATACGCCGGGCAGTTACACCTTCATCCTGCAAGCCACCAAAGACGTGCCGCGCCGCCTGCAGCACCCCAAGCGCGCCACCATCGGCCTGCGCGTGCCGGATCATCCGGTTGCCCTTGCATTGCTGGAAGAGTTGAACGAACCGCTGCTCAGCTCGACCTTGTTCCTGCCGGGAGACGATGAGCCGCTCAGCGATGGCGAGGAGATTCGCGACCGCCTGGAAAAGAAAATTGACCTGATCCTCGATGCTGGCAACTGCTGCATCGGCATGAGTACGGTCATCGACCTGACTGGCGACGAGCCTGTGCTGGTGCGGGCGGGCAAAGGTAGTCTGACGCCTTTCGGGCTGGACAATTAGTTAGATGTCATGAATACTCTGCTACGTATTGCGTCATATCTGCTAGTCCTTATTATTGGCCTTGGGACAGGTTATTACTTAGGTGCCGAGATTAACCGAGCAAGATCATTAGCCTTCGATATAGTGGAAGTTGGCTACTTTAGAGCGTACTTGGACATGCAAATGTCCGAGGGTACAGATGCCGCTCGCGAAGAGGCACTTCATACTTTCCTGGCACTGAACGAAAAGAGAAGAACCCGTCCCAGTGAATTCTTCACTGAAAAAATGCTCGCCACCGACTCTGCACTTGCATATGCTCTACTTGCCGCTCTAGCCAATAAACGTAGTTCCACCCAAGAGGCTCAGCAGTATCTTAACCGTGCTGAATCCTTCTGCCCCAAAATTGGGTGGCGAGAGTGCTCTGCTGAGCAAATCACCAATGTTGTTCAACACAGTGATAAACATGGTATTTTCAATGAAGGTGCTGATAAATGAGCAGCACGTCCAACCCATCACTCCAGTGTGGCGCTCCGTCAGCAAGTCGGCTCCGCGCCCCTGAGCTTGAACGATAGAGGTGTCCTGATGGAACTCACCCTGATCCAGAAAATCGCCATCTATGCCTTGCCGGTGATTTTCGCCATTACCCTGCATGAAGCTGCGCACGGCTATGCCGCCAAACATTTCGGCGACACCACGGCCTACATGCTGGGCCGCATCAGCCTCAACCCGCTACGCCATATCGACCCGGTCGGAACCGTGCTGATTCCGCTGGTCACGCTGATGCTGGGCGGCATCCTGTTCGGCTGGGCCAAACCGGTGCCGGTCAATTTCGGCCATTTGCGCAACCCCAAGCAGGACATGCTGTGGGTCGCCGCTGCCGGGCCTGCCGCCAATCTGGTGATGGCCATTTTCTGGGCGGGCATGATCAAGCTTGGCCTGAGCCTGCCGGAAGGCAGCAGTTTGGCCATCCCCCTGATCCTGATGGGCAAGGCCGGGATTGGCATCAACGCCGTGCTGATGGTGCTCAACCTGCTGCCCCTGCCACCGCTGGACGGCGGGCGCATTGCCGTGAGCCTGCTGCCGCCCTCATTGGCCTACCGCTTTGCCAGCATCGAACCCTACGGCATGATCATTCTGGTGGTGCTGCTGTTCAGTGGAATGCTCGGGCCGATTCTGACGCCCTTGATCAACCTGACCACGGTAGCGGTGGCCTCGATTTTTGGATTTTGAACTTTTAGATTTGAAGCGGGGATAAACTTTTATGTACCAGGAACGCGTTTTATCCGGCATGAGACCCACTGGCGGCCTGCACCTCGGCCACTACCACGGTGTACTGAAAAACTGGATCAACCTGCAACACGAGTTTGAATGCCTGTTTTTTGTCGCCGACTGGCATGCCCTGACCACCCATGACGACTCGCCGGAGATTATCGAGCGCAGCGTCTGGGAGATGGTCATCGACTGGCTGGCAGCGGGCGTCGATCCGGCCAATGCCACCCTGTTCATCCAGTCGCGCGTGCCGGAACATGCCGAATTGCATTTGCTGCTCTCCATGATGACGCCATTGGGCTGGCTGGAGCGCGTGCCGACCTACAAGGATCAGCAGGAAAAACTCTCCGAAAAGGATCTGAGCACCTACGGCTTCCTCGGCTACCCCCTGCTGCAAAGCGCTGACATCCTGATCTACCGCGCCAACCAGGTGCCAGTGGGCGAGGACCAGGTGCCGCACATCGAATTCACGCGCGAGATCGCCCGCCGCTTCAACCACCTGTATGGCCGCGAAACAGGTTTCGAGGAAAAGGCCATCGCCGCCGTGAGAAAACTCGGCAGCAAGCGTGCCAAACTCTATGACGAACTGAGAACCCGCTTTCAGGAACAAGGGGACAGTCAGGCGCTGGAGTCGGCACAGGCGCTGCTCAACGAGCAGCAGAATCTATCCATGGGCGACAAGGAAAGGCTGTTCGGCTATCTCGAAGGTGGCGGCAAGATGATTCTGGTCGAGCCCGATTCGCTGCTGACCGCCGCATCGCGCATGCCGGGGCTGGACGGACAGAAAATGTCCAAGTCCTACAACAACACCATCACGCTGCGCGAAGACGCCGAGATGGTCAACAAGAAAATCCGCACCATGCCCACCGACCCCGCCCGCGTGCGGCGCACTGACCCGGGCGACCCCGCCAAATGCCCGGTGTGGTCCTTCCACATGGTCTATTCCGACGACCAGACCCGCGACTGGGTGCAACAAGGCTGCAAGAGCGCTGGTATCGGCTGCATCGAATGCAAGCAACCGGTCATCGATGCCGTGCTCAAGGAGCAGGAACCCATGCGCGAACGCGCCCGCATGTACGAAGAAGACCCCACCCTGGTACGCAGCATCATCGCCGACGGCAACGAAAAAGCCCGCAAACTGGCGCAGGAAACCATGCGCGATGTGCGTGAGGCGATGGGCTTGAGTTACAGCTAGAAGTCCCTTATGTAGCGCGCTGGTTTTCTGTCTGCGGAACGCCCAACTGGACCAGAAAGAGTCGCTACGTACCGCCGCATCGCTAATACGGATGAAGTAATGATTGGGACTATTGCAGGCGGAATGGCGTCATGACTCCCGGACCGGGCGGGAGCAAAACGGGAACGTGTAATGCAGGGGGGTGAATGACGACAAAAATAATCGCGAATAGCCACGGCATCCGCGACAACTATGGACGCGGTAAGGTTGCGGATTTCCTGGCGGAAAGAATATCGGATGACAGCGTCCTGTCAATCGTATCGGCGTATTTCACTATTTACGCTTACGAGGCGATGGCAGACAAGCTTGACCATATCGAAACCCTGCGCTTCCTGTTCGGCGAACCGCGTTTTATCGCCACACTTGATCCCGAAAAGACCGACAAGAAATCCTTCAAGATCGAGGACGAAGGGCTGGAACTGGCCAATCGCCTGCAACAAAAGGAAATCGCCCGACGCTGTGCGGAATGGATAAAAAACAAGGTCGAAATCCGCTCGATCCGCCAAGCCAACCTGCTACACGGCAAGCTCTATCACATCCACGACGGCCACCGCGAACACGCCATCTTGGGCAGCTCCAACTTCACGCGGCGCGGGCTTGGATTTTCCGCCACACCCAACATTGAGCTCAACCTGATCGTCGATAGCGACCGCGACCGGGCCGACCTCAAGGCATGGTTTGACGACATCTGGGCCGATGACAAACTGGTGGCCGATGTCAAGGAAGAGGTACTGAGTTACCTGGCGCAGCTCTACGTCAATCACGCACCGGAGTTCATCTACTTCAAAACGCTGTTTCACGTCTTTGAGCGCTTTCTGTCTGGTCAAGCTGATGATGCCCAGCTTTTTGACCGAACCGCCATTGTCGATACGGATGTTTGGAAGGCGCTGTTCGATTTCCAGAAAGACGGTGCCAAGGGCGCGATTCACAAAATCAATGCCCATAACGGTTGCATCCTTGCCGACAGCGTCGGCTTGGGCAAAACCTATACCGCCTTGGCAGTAATCAAATACTACGAGCTCCGAAACCTTCGCGTCCTCGTTCTCTGCCCCAAGAAGCTGCGCGACAACTGGACGGTGTTTCTCGCCCAAAACAACAGCGAGTTGAACCCCTTCCTCAAGGACCGCTTCGCCTACACCGTGCTTTCCCACACCGACCTGTCACGGGAAACCGGCAAGGTTGATAGTGTCGATCTCGCCACCCTCAACTGGGGAAATTACGACCTCATCGTTATCGACGAATCCCACAACTTCCGCAATAACGTAAAGGGCAAGCGCGACGAGGACGGCAACGTTATTCGCAAGAGTCGCTACGAGCGACTGATGCAAGACATCATCCAGACGGGCGTAAAAACCAAAGTGATGCTGCTGTCGGCCACGCCGGTGAATAATGATCTCAAGGATTTGCGCAACCAGATTTACTTCGTCACCGAAGATATAGACACGGCATTCTCACAAAGCTTTGGTATTCACAGCATCAAGGAAACATTGGGGATTGCGCAAAAAACCTTTATGGAATGGGCGATGCGTGCAGGCGAGAAGGATGCAAAAGATTTGATGGATCGGCTTCCTGCTGGATTTTTCACCTTACTCGATGAAATCACCATTGCCCGCTCACGCAAGCATATTCAGCGCTACTACCGCGCGTCACTGGCAGCCATCGGTCAGTTTCCAAAACGTGCCAGACCAATATCCATTTCCGCCGACATAGACAGCAAGCATCGCTTTCCGACCTATGACCGGCTGAATGAAGAAATCGAAAAATATCAACTGGCTTTATTTAAGCCTTCAGCTTATGTGCTGCCGCAGTTCAAGAGTTTGTACGCTGGTGAAGGTGCCATCAAGAACTTCAGTCAGGAAACGCGTGAGCGCTTCCTGATCGGCATGATGAAGGTCAACTTCCTCAAGCGCCTGGAAAGCTCTGTGCGTTCTTTCGCCATCACGATGGATCGCACAGTCAAAAAGCTTGAAGACCTGGAAGCGCGCATCGGCCAGTATCAGGGATTACGCGATGCCAAAGCGCAGGAATTGCAATCAGAACTTTTTGTCATGGAAGCAGAGGAAGACGAAGAACTGCGTGAGGCCTTTGAGGTCGGTACACTCAAATATCGCCTTGAGCACATGGACGTTGATCGATGGCTGACAGATTTGGCCAGCGACAAGCAACAGCTATCAATGCTTGCGGAAAGCGCCGATGGAGTAACCCCCGAGCGCGATGCCAAACTCGCTGAACTGAAAAAAATCATTGAACAAAAGGTCAGGCACCCAACCACCAATAACCTCGGCGAAGAGAATCGCAAGATTATCATCTTCTGTGCCTTCGCCGACACGGCAGCCTACCTTTACGAAAACCTTGAGGACTGGGCACGCAATAAACTCAGTGTTCACATTGCGCTCGTGTCTGGCGGTGCAAAACCGAATCGCACCACCTTTGGTCACGCAGATTTCAGCCAGATACTCACCAACTTTTCGCCACGCGCCAAACAACGAGCGAAGATGAAGACCATGCCACAGGATGGCGAGATCGACATTCTCATTGCCACCGATTGTATTTCGGAAGGGCAGAATCTTCAGGATTGCGATCTGCTGGCGAACTACGACATCCACTGGAACCCGGTGCGCATCATCCAACGCTTTGGACGTATCGACCGCATCGGCAGTCAGAACAAGGAAATTCAGCTCATCAACTTCTGGCCGACCCCCGACCTCAATAAGTACATCAACCTCAAGAACCGTGTTGAAGCGCGCATGGCATTGGTGGACATCTCCGCCACCGCTGAGGACAACATCCTGCAATCCGATGAGCTGCAAGAGCTGATTAAGGGCGACATGCGCTACCGCGATAAGCAACTCATGCGCCTCAAGGATGAAGTGCTTGATCTGGAAGACTTCAACGAGACCGTATCCATCAATGAATTCACCCTCGACGATTTCCGCATGGAGTTGGCAACGTATATCGAGGCCAACAAAGCCAAGCTGGAGGAAGCCCCTTTCGGCCTCTATGCTGTTGTGCCGCCCCATCCAGAATTTCAGACCATCCAGCCGGGTGCGATCTACTGCCTCAAGCAGCGTATCGAGGCCAGCGGCAACGAAGCTGTCAATCCGCTCCAGCCTTATTTCCTTGTCTATATCCGCGATGATGGCGAAGTCCGCTACAACTTCACCAACCCGAAGCAAGTGCTCGAAATTTTCCGCGCCGTGAGCCAAGGCAAGACTGAACCCTATGCGGAATTATGCGAACTGTTCGATGCGGAAACGAAGAACGGCGAGGACATGAGCCAATACAGCGGCTTGTTGGATCGTGCAGTTACCGCCATCGCCGCGCAGTTCGAGCGCAAGAATGCAGGCAACCTTTTTTCCGGGCGTGGCGGCAAGCTCACCGACGCGGGCAACCAAGTGAAATCCACCGGTGACTTTGAGCTCATCACCTGGTTGGTTATCAAAAGCACAGAAAAGGTAGCAACCGATGCTTGAGTTCAATCCACAAAAACTAGCCGCGCTCTGTACCGCCCTGACTGATTTCCAGAAACGTCCACTGAACGAGGCTAGTGCAGGGCTGCTGTCATCGCTTGGATACAAGAGCGACAAGACCGCCGAGTTCGGTTCGAAGCCGGAGCAATTCATTGCAGCTGTAGAAGAGGCAACGCACAGCACTTTCAATCGTGACAAAGCACACGTTTCCCGATGGAAGCAGTGCGCCTTTTTGTTCCAGCTCACAAACGACGAAATTCCTTCGCTGGCGATGGGGCAGCAAGCATTGTCCACCGATACCAAGCTGGCGCGGAGCCTCATTGAGTCCTTTGTTTTTCTGGCCATCGAATTGCAGGGTGAGGGTTGGTCGCGCACCGACCTTGCCGCCATCGCACGGGAGCTGAATCGTCGTTTCCCCATGCCCGCTATCGTAATCTTTAAACATGGTGAATTGCTTTCGCTGGTGGTGATCGACCGGCGCGCTAACCTCAAAGATGCCGCCAAAGACGTCCTTGATAGCCGCATCACCGTCATCAAGGACGTGCGGATCAACAACCCTCACCGCGCGCATCTGGACATCCTGGCCGGGCTGGCACTGGAAAATCTGGGCGATAAACGCCGCCCTACCAATTTTCGTGAACTGTATGACGCTTGGATCGCCGCGCTCTCGACACAAGCGCTCAACAAGCGTTTCTACACCGAGTTGGCCTGGTGGTATTTTTGGGCGGTTAAGCAGGTTGCCTTTCCACCGGGTGGTGGCGACAACGAAGCCAAGCGTAACTCGGTTGCAGTCATTCGATTGCTTACCCGCTTGATCTTCGCTTGGTTTATCAAGGAAAAAGGGTTGATCCCGGAAGACCTGTTTGATCCGGCACAACTCAAAACGCTGCTCAAATCCGACCCCTCGTCAAACGGTGAGGACAGCACCTACTACCTCGCTATCTTGCAAAACCTGTTCTTTGCCAGCCTTAACGTTGAAATGGGCGCAGACCGAAAATGGGCTGCGGACGGTGGGGGCCTGAAAAGCGATCGGCTGATCCATTCGCTGTATCGTCACAAGGAAATGTTCCGTGACCCGGATCATGCCCTCAATGAATACTTCGCGAAAATCCCCTTCCTGAACGGCGGCCTGTTCGAGTGCTTAGACCGCGAACTCACCGAACGCGATTTCCAGCGCAACCCTGAATTGAAAGCGTTGGCAGTGAAGGAAGGCAACGGTTACGTGCTGCGTGTGGATGGTTTTTCTCGCCGCAAGGATGCACAGCCCATCGTGCCCAATAAAATATTTTTTGGTGGAGAAGCCGGGGCCGATCTCAATGCCGATCTTGGCACTAAGGGCAAGCGTTTCGACGTGCATGGTTTGATCGATATTTTCGGGCGCTACAAATTCACCGTAGAAGAGAACACCCCGGTGGAAGAGGAAGTCGCACTTGACCCCGAACTGCTCGGCAAAGTTTTCGAGAACCTGCTCGCCAGCTACAACGAGGACACACAAGCTACCGCGCGCAAGCAATCCGGCTCGTTTTACACACCTCGCGAAGTAGTGGACTACATGGTGGACGAAGCCCTCATCGCCTATTTCGAGCGCCACCTCAACTCCCCTCGCCCGCAAGCGGGAGAGGGGCAGGGGGAGAGGGTTCGCACTACCGCGCGCCCCGTCAACGAAGTCCTCGATCTCGGCGCAGGCCCTGGCGAACTTGACCTGGCTCCCTCAGCCCCCGTAGGTCGGGTTAGCCCGTCAGGGCGTAACCCGACAAGCGCCGTAGCGGCACTTGAAAATGTTGGGTTACGCGATGAAGCCGCTAACCCAACCTACGCTACTCGGGATGACAATGCGATAGATACAAAACTCCGTCGCCTGCTTTCCTATAGCACCGAGAGCAACGACTTCTCCCTTGCCGAAACAACCAAGCTGATTGCAGCCATCGAATCCCTAAAAATCCTCGACCCCGCCTGCGGCTCTGGTGCATTCCCGATGGGCGTGTTGCAAAAACTCGTGCATGTGTTGAAAAAGCTCGACCCTTCTAACGAACTGTGGAAAACCCAAAACCGCGCCCCGCTGGCGGCACAACTGGCCGAAGCGAAGAAAATCCCCGACCCGTCACTGCGCGAAGCCAAGGTGGAAGAAGCGGAAAGTGCGCTCGCCAAATTCGACCGCGACTTCGCCAACGCCAAACACGCCGACTACACCCGCAAGCTCTACCTGATCGAGAAATGCATTCACGGTGTAGACATCCAGCCTATCGCCGTGCAGATCGCCAAATTGCGATTCTTCATCGCGCTGGTGGTGAGCCAGGAAGTGGATAAGACCAAAGACAATTGGGGTGTTACAGCACTCCCCAATCTGGAAACCAAGATCGTCGCCGCCGATAGCCTCACCCCGATTCGCGAGGTCAAAACTGGCATGACCGAAAACTATCAATTGGGTCATGACGCCATCAAAGCCATTGAAGTTGATTTACACGATGCCAGCGAACGCTATTTTTCCGCGCGCACAACCAAGACCAAACGCAAGTATCGCGAGGTCATCCAAAACTTGCGCGACAAGCTCGCCAGCGAGTTAGAACACAGCGGATTTTCTACCGCCAAAGCCCAGCAACTGGTGCATTGGAATCCGTTCGACCAAAACGCCGCCGCTGATTTTTTTGACCCGGAATGGATGTTTCAACTTGCCGAAGGCTTCGACATCACCATCGGCAATCCGCCGTATGTGCGGCATGAAGAGATCAAGCACCTCAAAGACGGCCTCAAGGCGCATTACGACTGCTACACCGGCACCGCCGACCTCTATGTCTATTTTTATGAGCGTTCCATCAAGCTGCTCAAACCGCACGGCGCGTTTGCCTTCATCACCTCCAACAAATGGTATCGCGCCAAATACGGCGAAAAGCTGCGCGACTGGATGAACTGCAACACAAGGCTTAGGCGCATCATAGACTTCGGTGACGAGGCGGTGTTCACGGCCATTGCCTACCCCACCATCGTTATTGCCACACGGCGCGAGAAGCCAATCAATCCGCCCCCGGCAGGGGACATGGTGCGGGCATTAAACTGGTCGCAGAATCATCCGGTGGAAACCTTTCCTGCCGTTTTTGCAGCCGAAAGTTTTACAGTGCCACAGGCAAAGCTGAAAAAAGAAAGCTGGCAACTTGAGACGCAAGCTAACCGTCTGCTACTTGAGCAAATAATTGGTACAGGCATACCTTTGCGCAAATATGTCAGCACAAGAGTTTATCGTGGGATCACGACTGGCTTTAATGACGCTTTTGTAATTGATGGCGCTACGCGATCCAAATTGATCAGTGAATGCCAGTCATCAGATGAAATCATCAAACCGTACATGCGGGGGCAGGATGTTGCCCGGTGGAGTGGGGTATCGCCAGACAAGTGGATCATCTTCACACGGAAGCGCATCAGCATTCGTGACTATCCGGCGGTGCTGAAATATTTGGAGGCTTTCAAGGAAGCATTGACACCAAAACCTGAAAACTGGAACGACAAGAACGATGGCGAATGGCCTGGGCGAAAGGCGGGCAGCTATGAGTGGTATGAAATACAGGACAACATTGCTTACTGGAAGGAATTCGAGTCAGCCAAGATCGTTTCTACCAAAGTATCAATCGAGCCAACATTTATGCTGGATAACGACGCACATTTTTTGGGCAATACCGCCTATTTCATTCCAGTCAGTGAGGCACCTCTATTTTTACTGGCTCTACTGAACAGCACGGTGTCTACTTACTATGCCAGAGGGCGCTTTGTTGGTAAGCAGAATAATGGGATGGTCGCCCCTTCCCCTAACGGCATCCAGGTGCCAAAGTGGAGATGAGATATTTCCACTGACGAAGAGAGGCGACCGAAATGAAGATTACGACAATTGGGATCGATCTGGCAAAGAATGTTTTGCAAGTGCATGGCGTGGATGAACGCGGCAAGGTGCTGGTGAAGAAGCAACTCAAACGCGAGCAGGTCATTCCGTTCTTCAGCAACCTGCAACCTTGTCTGATCGGGATGGAGGCCTGTGGCAGCGCGCATCACTGGGCGAGAAAGCTGGAATCCCTTGGCCACACGGCCAAGCTGATGGCGCCGCAGTTCGTCAAGCCCTACGTCAAGACGAACAAGAACGACGCGGCGGATGCCGAAGCGATCTGCGAAGCAGTGGGGCGACCCAACATGCGCTTTGTGCCGACCAAGAACGGCGAGCAACAAGCGATATTGTCAGTGCACCGCGCCCGACAAGGATTCGTCAAGGCACGGACAGCCTTGGCAAACCAGATACGAGGGCTTTTGTCTGAATATGGGATTGTCATGCCGCAGGGGATTGCTCACCTATACCGGCGCTTGCCGGAAATACTGGAGGACGGCGAGAACGATCTGCCTGGTGTGTTCCGCCAACTGTTACAGCGCCTGGGCGACCACCTCAAGGAACTGGATCGGCAGGTAGGCGAACTGGAAATTCAGATTCAGGTTTGGCATCGGGAGAGCGAGGCGAGCAAGAAGCTGGCGCGGATACCCGGCATCGGGCCGATCACGGCAAGCGCCCTGGTAGCCTCGATCGGGGATGCGAAGAGTTTCGAGAACGGGCGTCAGTTGGCGGCCTGGCTGGGACTGGTGCCCAGGCAGCACTCCAGCGGCGGCAAACCCACCTTGCTGGGCATCAGCAAACGGGGCGACACGTATTTACGAACGTTGCTGATTCACGGCGCTCGGGCGGTGATCCGGGTGGCCGAGCGGAAGCCGGGTCATGCCGGCAGTTGGCTGGCAGGACTGATGGAGAGGCGGAACAAGAACGTGGCGACCGTGGCGCTGGCGAACAAGAACGCCCGCACGGTCTGGGCGCTCCTGGCGCATGACAGGGACTATGAGGCCAACTATGAAGTGGCGGCGGGATGAGTATGGATTCACTACAGGCATACCTTCTGGCGAAGGCGTTGGGTAGTACGATCCGGAAACGTGTAATGGCTTTGGTTTAGTAGAGGAGCAGCTCCACCGATTGCTCAGGCAATCAAGACGTGATGGCAAGACAGGTAAGACCGGGGTCGATTCAACCTGATAGTAGCCTCGCGCTTCGAGCGCGTCCGACTGATAAGGCATCGACCAGCGAATTCCATCAGGGACAGAGGTAAAACCTCACGAAAAGTCCGAATGTATGGCTGCAATCTTTACCCTTACTTACCGTCATCAATTGAGTGCTTGGCAAATAGGGGCGACCATGTATGGCTACTACGAAGTTCAGCCGGAAGGTTTGGAGGCATTCCCAATTCCCTCGGCAACTGCGCAGCAAAAAACATTATTGGAAGTGCTGGTAAACGGCGTACTAGCCACCCGCGACCCTCGATTCGAGCAACTCATCAACGGCCTCGTCTTCGAGCTGTTCTTCCCCGACGACCTGCACCACGCCAACATCCGCCTGTTCGATGCCTGCGAAAAAGCAGGCATCGTCAAACTTGCCACCCTCAAGGGCAAGCCTCTGACGGATGCCGCCAACGACTTAGCCTCCCGCATCTTCGCCACCAGCCATCCCATCTACGCCATGCTCTTCGACCTGCAAGGGCTGGAAGTGGTGCGTATCATCGAGGGGCGTGAATGACCGCACAGCCCAAGCTGCTGCGCATCAAGCGTCTGACGCTCACCGACTTCCGCGCCTTCCCCGGCCCAGCTCCGGTGCATTTCGACCTCGACGGCAAGAACCTGTTGGTCTATGGGGAGAACGGTTCCGGCAAATCATCTATCTTTCACGCCTTGCGCGAGTTCTTTTCCCTTAAGCCCGCTAAGCCGCTTGCTCACTATCGAAACGTGTTCTCTGCGCAACCGGAAGAGGTTTGCAAAGTGGGTGTCGAGTATGTTGGTGATGCCGCTGTCGTTGAATGGTCGACGGATAAACATCCCTGCGAACGCGACCCAAGCAAGCCAGTAGCTGATTGGTACGGGTATTTTTTTGGGAACTCCGATAGCCGAACAATATCGGTGGCCATGCGCTGCGCCTGTCTGGATTACCGCGCGTTGCTCGATACCAATTATCTGCATGGTGACGGTGACATCAATCTGTTTGACATCGCACTCAAACGCCTGCTGGCGGACTATCCGATTACTGTGGCGGGTGGTCAGCAAAAATCGCTTTCGCAATTATGGGCAAACGTGGAAGACGCATCGCTGGCGAAGCCGTCCGCCCCACAAGCGGGGGCGATTCCAAGTACTGAGTTTCAAAGTGTGCTCACCGCCTGCGCTGAATTTAATAGTGGCTTCCGGCAGGCGCTCGATGCGTTGCATCCGCATGTCGGCGTTCTTCTCGGTGAATTGATTGGTACAGACGTGGTGGTGGCACCATTCAGTTTCGCGGGGCTTACTTATTCAGCAGGCCGCTTAAAACGTGACCGCGAGGTGGTTGGCCGGGAGCTGATACTTGACGTATCGTTTCGCAACCATAATCCAAGCCGCCCGCAAGATTTTTTGAATGAAGCACGCCTCTCTGCGCTCGCGCTTGCGATCTATCTGGCAGGACGTTTAGCCTGCACGCCCACCGCGACACAGGACGCATTGAAATTGCTGGTGCTCGACGATGTGCTGATCGGCCTTGATCATTCCAATCGCCTGCCGGTGCTAGACGTGCTGCATACCCACTTTGCGGATTGGCAGGTGGTGTTGCTCACCCATGACAAGACCTGGTTCGACCTGGCGCGCGAGCGTCTGCCGAAAAACGATTGGGGTTGCTGCGAAATTTATGAAGGCGACCCTGCTTCTGTTGCGCCGATGCCTATTGTCCGCCCGACGATGAACAAACCGGCTCGTGCGCTTCTCCAAAAAGCAGACGATTTATTGAAGCTGGGTTACGTTGAGGCCGCTGCGAATTATGCGCGGCAAGCGTTCGAGTTGGGCTTGCGGGTCGCCTGCGAACTGAAAAAAATCAAGCTGATTTACCAGCAAGACCCGACGGATCATAAAGCTCAGGTTTATCTCGATGCGCTGAAAAACTGGCAAGTTACAGGCAGCTTGAAACAAGCCGATTGGGATGCAGCCATTCATCGGCTGGAGTTGCTGAAAAACGTGGTGATGAACCCGTACTCCCATCCGAGCGCGCCGAACATCCCCAGGCAGGAAGTTACCGATGCTATTGCGGCGGTGACGGCCTTTCTTGATTTGGTCGCGAAGAAATGAAACATCAATCCGATTTTGAGATTCTGTTCTATCAAACAGACGACGGCATAACCCGCATCGAAGATCGTAAAATATGAGTGCCTGCACATGATGCACAACTTGCTCACCAGAAAGGTTCGCCTGCCATGAAATCGTTGCGTATTTTTATCAGCAGCGTGCAGAAGGAGTTTGCCGCAGAGCGCATCGCGCTGCGCGATTGGCTGCGCAACGATGCGTTGATGCACCGTTTTTTCGAGCCGTTTTTGTTTGAGGATGTGCCAGCGGCTGATCGTCGTGCCGATGAGGTTTATCTGGATGAGGTGGCGGGGTGCGATATTTACGTTGGCTTGTTTGGCAACGAGTATGGCTATGAAGATGCCGAGGGTGTTTCGCCTACCGAACGGGAATTTGCCCATGCGACTGCGCACCACAAGACCCGTTTAATTTTGGCTCATTTCGCAAATCATGTTGTTAAGCCGCCCCACCCAGCGCCATCGTGAGCCACTGAGCGGGGTTCGGGCCGTTTCCACTGTCACGGTCAAGCGCCCGGAACCAGCCCAGGTAGTTGGCCAGATAGCACGTTGCCAC
>JAUYFQ010000125.1 GCA_030690895.1 Sulfuricellaceae bacterium | reverse complement strand
GCGATGGTGCGTTGCGGGTGAAATTTGTCGGGGGCGGTGAACAGCCAGCGCAGTTTTTCGAGGTTGGCGGGTTCACCGATTTCTTCCAGCGCGATGGTGTGAACTTCGCTGGGCGCATTGGTGAAGTGGGTGTGGATTTCGATGATGCTGGTATCGCACACCACGAGCAACGGCGGGTTGTCCAAGGCCAGCGCGTAGGTCATCAACTGTTTCAGGGCTTCGCCGAGATTGCGCCGGGTGGCTTTGTATTCAAACGCGAAGTGGCCTTGCTTCCACACATCCGCCCAGCCTTGCCCGGCGCCGGTGCGGGTTGCTCCGCGCTCGAAGCAGTAGGTCTCATGACTGGATGGGGAAGGGTGAGGAACGCCAACTAAAGCGCACAGATCAATAAAGTGAAGTTGATAGCTGGCGCGCTCATTGAGCGGGTTGTCTTGCCAATTCCGGATGAATTGTTGAGGAGTCATTTGCTCGGCAGCCTGGTTAACTGGCGCATCGTACTATGGATAGGGAAATATGTATGCGCATGACGCGAACTGGCCAGATGATTGTCTGGACAACACGGGTTAGCCAGACTAGACTAATTGCCTGTATTTTTAAGGGAGCATATCGATGCACTCCGTAAACATGCTGCAAGCCAAATCCAGTCTTTCTCGTTTGGTGGAATCCATTGAGCAAGGCGAAGAGCGTGAAATCATCATTGCCCGTAACGGGCGGCCAGCGGCCAGACTTGTTCCCATGGCGGCCTCATTGCCTGGTCAGCGCATCGGTGTAGCCAAGGGCGCTTTTGAAGTGCCTGATGATATCGACGCCAGTAATGCCGAAGTGGCCGCGTTGTTTCTGGGGGGAGCAAACCGTTGAATCTCCTGCTGGATACGCATGTGGCGCTGTGGGCCATTACCGATAACCCCCATCTCTCAACCCGTGCGCGTGAGCTGCTTCTTGCGCCACGCAACACAGTTTGGGTCAGTGCGGTCAGTGTATGGGAGATTGCCATCAAACATGGTCTGGGCCGAGGGGATATGCCTGTATCTGGTCAGAATGCGCTGAGCTATTTTCGTCAAGCTGGTTATCATTTGCTTGCCATTGAGCCTGAACATGCCGCTGCGGTTGAGAGTTTGCCTGGACACCACCAGGATCCATTCGACCGACTGCTGGTGGCGCAGGCCTTGGTGGAGCCGATGCGGCTATTAACCCATGATACGATGGTGGCTCAGTATAGTGACACTGTCATTCTGGTTTAACTGTCATGTCGCGTATTTTGTGTTAACAGAAAGCAAGCTCAATAGAATCAGAGAATCATGTCCAAACAATTTCCCAAAGTAGGATTCATCTCCCTCGGTTGCCCCAAGGCGTTGGTGGATTCGGAGCTCATCCTCACCCAGCTTCGCGCTGAAGGTTATGCCATTTCTCCTAGTTACGAATCTGCCGATCTGGTGGTCATCAATACCTGCGGGTTTATTGACGCGGCGGTGGAGGAATCGCTGGATACCATCGGCGAGGCGCTGGCGGAAAATGGCAAAGTGATTGTTACCGGCTGTCTGGGCGCGCGACCGGAAGTCATCATGGAGCGGCACCCGCAGGTGCTGGCGGTGACCGGCCCACATGCCTTGCAGGAGGTCATGTCTGCGATTCACCAGCATTTGCCGCAGCCGCATGATCCGTTTGTCAGCTTGATCCCGGAGCAGGGTATCAAGCTGACGCCCAAGCATTACGCTTATCTGAAAATTTCTGAAGGCTGCAATCACCGTTGCACTTTTTGCATTATTCCCTCTTTCCGTGGCGATCTGGTGAGCCGTCCGGTGAGCGAAGTGATGCGCGAGGCAGAAGGTCTGGTCAAGGCGGGTGTGAAGGAACTGCTGGTGATTTCGCAGGACACCAGCGCCTACGGGCTGGATCTGAAATATCGCGCCGAGTTCTGGCAAAGCAAGCTGCTGAAAACGCGCATGACCGAACTGGCCAGTGCGCTGGGCGACCTGGGCGTCTGGGTGCGGCTGCACTATGTTTATCCCTATCCGCATGTGGATGAGTTGATTCCGCTGATGGCGGAAGGGAAAATTCTGCCCTACCTGGATATGCCGCTGCAGCACGCCAGCGCCAGCGTGCTCAAGGCCATGAAACGACCCGGCAAGCAGGACAGCAATCTGGCGCGTATCCGGCAATGGCGCGAGATTTGTCCCGACCTGACCTTGCGCAGCACCTTCATCACCGGTTTTCCCGGCGAAACGGAAGACGATTTCCAGCAATTGCTGGATTTTCTGGCCGAAGCGCAGCTTGATCGGGTGGGCTGCTTTACCTATTCGCCCGTGGAGGGCGCTGCGGCCAATGCCTTGCCCAATCCAGTTCCTGAAGAGGTCAAGCTGGAACGTCAGGCCAGGCTGATGGCGCTACAGGAGAAAATCAGCGCGGACAGGCTGGCTGCCAAAGTCGGCAAGACGCTGACGGTGCTGGTTGATGAAGTGGAAGAGGGAGGCTTCGCCGCCCGCAGCATGGGTGATGCACCGGAAATTGACGGACAAGTGTATGTGGATGGCAGCGAAGGCGTGCAGCCGGGGGATTTTGTTCAGGTCGTGGTCGAAGAAGCAGACGAACACGATTTGTGGGCGCGCCGGGCAGGGTAGTGTGGCCAACTTGTAGCTGGTTGCTAGTAACTATTGCTCCGGCCAGATGAAGTATTAACCGTTCGGGCTGAGCTTGTCGAAGCCCTGCAAGCCCTTCGACAAGCTCAGGGCGAACGGAACTCAAGATTTCATCGGGCCGGAACAATAAGGTGCGCGCCTCATCGGCTACAAGCTACCCGCTACAAGCTTCACCTATGCGCCAGCATCGCCAGAATGTTGCGGGCAATAATGGCGTCCCTCCCGATCAGGCTCCAAAGTGCATCCGGCGCTATCGCCATCAGCAGGGACGCTTCATTAGCGACGACCGGGGCGGACATGGTGCTCTCGCCCAGCGCCGAGATTTCGCCTATGCATTGTCCGGCGGTGAAGTTCATGCAGCGCGATGCGTCCAGTTCTGCTTTCAGGCTGCCTGCCATCACGATGAAAAGGGTCTGGTTGCTCTCGCCTGCGGCCAGCAGGGTTTCGCCTTCTTTCAGTTCATGCATGGCGCATTCGTCAAGCAGTTCGTCGAGGGCTTTCATGTCAGCGTCCTTGAACAGTGCTGCCTTAGCAAGCGGGTGGTCGGATTCAGCTTTCTTGCGCGAGGCGTTGAGGCTGGCGGCATTGATCGGGATGACCTTGGCGGCGGGCTTGTCGCCGGGGTAGTGGGGGCGGTCGCTGGAGCGTTGCCCCAGTTCTGCCAGCAGTTCTTTTTCGCGCATTGAAATCAAGCCGAAAATATCGCGAATTTCTTCTATGGTCTGCTCATTCAACGGATTGTCCATGCCATCCTGCGGGGTTACATCCTTGACGACGCTGCCCAGCACCTTGCGCATGACGCGCAGGATTTTTTGTTCAGGGGAGAAATGTTCGATGGTCATGTTTGATCCTTGAGGCGCAATAAATATCAGAATTTCCTAATGTTGACAGATTTTGTCGGGATTGTCCACGGAGCCGATTTCAGGCGTTGTCCAGGTTATTCATGGACAACTCCTTGACACTCAGTGCTTGCCGGAAACCCCGTCTGTCCGGCTGTTGAAGTAGTACGTCATCCGTTTGCGCGGGCTCAGGTAATCGTAGATTTCGCGCAGCAACACGTTCGGTTTCAGGCTTTCGGTGATCGTGATGTTCGGGTCGTCGGCCAGGTCGTAAATGATGGCTTCTTCCTTCGGCACAGTGGGGTCATAGATCAGTACGCTGGGTTGCAGCGTTTGCTTGCCGTTGACCGAAACCACAATACCGACTGTCTCGTTGGATAGCTGAACGATGCTGCCGGGCGGATAGACGCCCATGCAATGGATGAAGCGTTTGAGCATTTCGGCATCATGGAGATGTCGCTCGCGCCTGAACATGTGAGACAGCGCCTCATGGGGCGTCATGGAGTCGTTCTGGTTGAGGCAATTACAATAATTGTCGTAGCGGTTGGCGATGGCAACGATCCTGACCAAGGGGGAAATGGCGTCACCCTTCAACCCGTGGGGGTAACCCTTGCCATCCACGGATTCATGGTGTTGACCAATGATGGCGATGACTTCGGGCGCGAGGCCGATTTTTTTGCCAATTTCTTCTCCCAGATGACAATGCATATTGAAGATGGCGCGCTCGGCATGATTAAGCGGTTCCTGTTTGAGCAGGATCTGGTCAGGGATGCGGGATTTTCCGATATCGTGAAACAGGCCGCCAATGCCCAGCATATTGATTTCTTCTACAGACATATCGCATTCGCGACCCAGCATCATGGCCAGCACGGAGACATTCAGCGAGTGGTAATACACATCCTCACCCGCGATCTTGTCATTCATCAGGTGGACGGCGATATTGCGGTCGGCCAGGATGGACTCGACCATTTCCTGTATCAGGTCATTGGCGGCCTGAACCGACTCCTCCGGGCGTGAGAACAGGTTACGGATAAGATTTTTGACGGTTCCGACGGCGCCGACAAACTTTTTTTCACAGCGCTGGATGGCCTCCCTTTCCTCCCTGACACGATCGATACGGCGTTTTTTCTCGGCCAGTGCCGCCAGATCGGCTTCCGTGACCGGTTTGGGCGCCTGAATGGCTACGGGCTTGCTTGTGGGTGGGAGCGGGCCGATGTCGCTTTTGTCCGGCAGGAATACAACATCCTTCAAGCCCAGGCTGCGTAGGGTTTTCAGTTGCTTTTCATCGTGAATCTTGAAGTTGTTGAAGGAAAAAGGATGGTCCAGCCAGCCTAGTTCGAGATGGATGTACATGCCCGGGCGCAGTCGATCAACGCTGACTCGCAGAGGTTCGTCCTTTTCGACTGGGGTTTTCATGAAGTGGGATTATGCCAAAAAATCAATGATTCTAGAAAACTCAGTTAACCACGAAACACATGAAACACACGAAATAAAACAATTGGTTGGATGCATTTGTCTGTTCACCCATTTGGTGACGAGATAATTCATGGCTCATTTCGCAAATCATGTTGTTAAGCCGCCCCACCCAGCGCCATCGTGAGCCACTGAGCGGGGTTCGGGCCGTTTCCACTGTCACGGTCAAGCGCCCGGAACCAGCCCAGGTAGTTGGCCAGATAGCACGTTGCCAC
>JAUYFQ010000123.1 GCA_030690895.1 Sulfuricellaceae bacterium | reverse complement strand
AGGAAGTCCAGTTCAGGCCGGTAGATCAGCCACACATGGAAACTGGCCGATTCGCCCAGATAGCCGCAGCCCGCCACCTCAAGGCTCCCTCTCCCCCCGGGAGAGGGTTGGGGTGAGGGCAAAGCCTCGCTGGTCGCCATGTGGAACAGCAAAGCCCCCAACTGATCGAAATTGGGCAGACTTTCGCCGGTAAACATCTTGTCCAACTCGACAGCATCGCCCAAGGTGCAATAGGTGAAAGAACCGCCCAGCCCCTCGCTGCGTTCGGTGATGGATTTAACCCCCTCCACCAGCAACTCGCCAGCCCTCACGGTCTTCTCGATCTTGTCGAAACGGTGGCTGTCCAGATTCTCGATGCTGGCAATCTGGTCCAGCAGTTTGTCGGCTTTTTTCAGGTCGGTGAAAGTGAGGGATTTTTTCAGCAGTTCTTCCCGCTGGGTGCCTTGGAAATCGTAGCCGTTGATGACCCGCCGTACCCGCTCGGCGGTGAGGGTATCCGCGTAATCCTCGCACTCCACCAGAATGAATTTGCGGTCGCCGCCGTCTTTCTTGTTGGCCGCCAGCACGGCATGGGCCGTGGTGCCGGAACCGGCGAAGGAGTCGAGCACGATGGAGTGCTCGGTGGAGGCTAGTTCCAGAATACGGGAAAGCAGCGCTACCGGCTTAGGGGTCACGAAAACATCGTCGGAATTGGCGAAGTCCAATATGGAGAGCAGTTCCTTTTTGGCATCCTGCGTGTGTCCGACTTCGTTGTATTCCCAGAGTGTCTGCGGAACTCGTCCACGCTTCACCTCGGAAAGAAAACGTTTGATGGAAGGGATGTTGTTGCCATCTTCACCCCACCAGATACGGCCATCCTTATCCATTTCCTTGAACCTGGCCTCAGATACTCGCCAGTAGTTCCCTCCCGGCGGTCGTTCGATTACTCGTCCAGACGGGCAGGTTATCGAATAGGTGCCCTCGCTGTAATAGTTGCGGGCAGATAAATCGCCGGGTTTCCAGTCACCACGCTTGTCATCGTCTGGGTTGACGTAGCGGGCATCCATATCTTCGGTGCGTTCCAGAAGATTAGGGCGCCACTCGGCTTTGTCCTTGGCGTAAATCAGCAGGTAGTCGTGATCTTCGGAGAAATACTGAGCGGAAGGCTTCGGCGAATAGTTTTTGTGCCAAATACAGGTCGCCACAAAATTCTGCTCGCCAAAAATGGCGTCGAGTATTGCCCGTGCCCGATGAATCTCGTTGTCGTCCAGCGTGACCCACAAACTGCCCGCTTCGCCCAGCAGCTCATGCAGCAGACGCAGGCGCGGCCACATCATCGCGCACCACTTGTCGTGCCGAAGCCCATCCTCGATGCCCACCGGATTGGATTTCAACCACTCCTGCATCATCGGGCTATTCACGTTGTCGTTGTAGCACCAGCCTTCGTTGCCGGTGTTGTAGGGCGGGTCGATGAAAACGCAATCGACCTTGTTGGCGTACATGGGCAAAAGGGATTTCAGGGCGTGCAGGTTATCGCCGTGAATAATCAGGTTGCCGTCCAGCCGTGCTCCCTCACCCCGGCCCTCTCCCAAGGGGAGAGGGGAAATAATGGATTTTTCGGGGTGGGGCGCCAGCGGCCGGTGCGGCACGGCAAGGGGGTGGTTCTAGACGAACTCTTTGCCCTTGAAATTCTGTTCCGGCATGGGGTATCCCTTGGGATTTTGAATACGACACGAAGCGCGATAACGGGCTATATAAACCCAGATTGTTTATTAGAGCCTAAACACCGCTGTGGGAGCGGCACCCTCGCCGCGATTTGCGGCCACATTCGCGCCGGGGCGGCGCTCCTACATGCCCATGCATTCCAGTGGACATCTGGGATAAACAGAGTCAGCTCAAACCTTACCGGTGCTGCCGAACCCCCCCGTCCCACGCTCGCTGTCCGCGAATTCATCGACGATATTGAACTCGGCCTGCATCACCGGCACCACCACCAGTTGCGCGATGCGCTCCATGGGGTTGACGGTGAAGGCGGTCTGGCCGCGATTCCAGCAGGAGACGAACAACTGGCCCTGGTAGTCGGAATCGATCAGGCCCACCAGATTGCCCAGCACGATGCCATATTTGTGGCCCAGGCCGGAGCGCGGCAGGATGATGGCGGCGTAGCCGGGATCGGCCAGGTGGATGGCGATGCCGGTAGGAATCAGCTCGGTCTGGCCGGGATTCAGCACCAGAGGCGCATCCAGGCAGGCGCGCAAATCAAGGCCTGCCGCGCCGGGGGTGGCATAGGCGGGTAACTGTTCGTGCATGCGGCGGTCAAGAATTTTTACGTCGATTTTCATTTTTTCTGGCTGCTCTTTTGGTAGAGGGTTGCGATATGCGCGATCAGCTGTCGCGCCAGGGTGATTTTGGGCGCGCGCGGCAAGGGGTGAGCACCCTCGTCATCGAACAGCACCAGTTCGTTGTCATCCCCGCCTACCGCCGTTTGCACCAGGTTGGCAGCGAGCAGGGGCAGGTTTTTGCGGCGGCGCTTCAGCTCTGCGTATTCGTACAGGTTCTCGCTTTCGGCGGCAAAGCCGACGCAAAACGGTGGATTTTGCAAATTGACCACATTCGAGACGATGTCCGGGTTTGGCGCCAGCTCCAGTGTCAGGACATGCGCGTCCTTCTTTATTTTTTGCTCGGATGGATTGAGTACATAGTAATCGGCCACCGCAGCCACACCGATAAAAATATCCGCCCAGTTGACGGTTTCGTTGACTGCCTTGAGCATCTGCTGAGCCGTGGTGACCTGGATGACCCGGGCACCGACGGGTGGCTGGATGCAGGTCGGCCCGCTGACCAGCGTCACCTCCGCACCCGCCTCCAGCGCCGCGCGCGCGACCGCGTATCCCATCTTGCCAGAGCTTGAATTGGTAATACCGCGCACGGCATCGATGGCCTCGAAAGTGGGCCCTGCGGTAATCAGGACATGCCGCCCGGACAGCAGTTTGGGCTGAAAAAAAGCTTCGATGCCATGCAGCAAGGATTGTGCCTCCAACATCCGCCCCATGCCGGTTTCGCCGCAGGCTTGCACGCCTTCGTCCGGCCCCAGCAATTCGACGCCGTCAGCGCGGAGTAAAGCCACATTGCGTTGCGTGGCGGGGTGCTCCCACATTTGTTTATTCATGGCGGGCGCAACCAGCAGGGGGCAGGCTCGCGCCAGACATAGCGTAGAAAGCAGATCATCAGCCAGGCCGTTCGCCAGCTTGGCGATGAAATCAGCCGAGGCTGGCGCGATCACTACTGCGTCCACATCGCGGGTAAAGTCGATGTGCGCCATGCCGTTGTCGATGCGCTTATCCCACAAATCCGTGAATACCGGACGACCAGACAAAGCCTGCATGGTCACGGCGGTCACAAACTGGCAGGCAGCGGCAGTCATGACCACCTGCACTTCCACCCCCGCCTTGACCAGCAGTCGCAGCAATTCCGCCGCCTTGTAGGCGGCGATTCCCCCGGTGACGCCAAGCAACAGGCGTTTATTTGCCAAATCAGTCATAATCCGTTTCATTTTACGATAAACACCCCATCATGGCGATTACTGACTGGCCTGAAGACGAACGGCCACGCGAACGACTGCTGAAACAAGGTGCCGCCAGCTTGTCGGATGCGGAATTGCTGGCGATATTTTTGCGCGTCGGCGTCACAGGCAAAAGCGCGGTCGATCTGGCACGCGACATGGTCAGGCACTTTGGCGATCTTGACCGGTTATTCAAGGCCAGCCAGCCAGCATTTTGTGAAATTCCGGGGCTGGGGCCGGCCAAGTACGCACAGCTTCAGGCGGTGCTGGAAATGGCAAAGCGCGCCATGACTTATGACTTGCGCGAGACCGATGCACTGAATTCTCCCGAAGCCGTCAAACGCTATTTGCGCATCACGCTGGGCAAACAGCAGCAAGAGATTTTCAGTGTCCTGTTTCTCGACACACAAAATCGACCCGTTGCAACCGAGGACATGTTTCACGGCACGCTGACCCAGACCAGCGTCTATCCGCGCGAAGTAGTCAAACGATGCCTGTATCACAATGCGGCCAGCGTCATTCTGGCGCACAACCATCCTTCCGGCACCACCGAACCCAGTCACGCCGACCAGATACTTACCCAGAGCTTGAAAAATGCGCTATCGCTCATAGATGTGCGTGTTCTGGATCATTTTATTGTAGGCGGCGACAGCGTGTTGTCGTTTGCGGAACGAGGTTTGCTTTGAAGGTTTTAATTGTCACTGCGCATCCCCGCCAGGATAGCTTCACCCAGGCGCTGGCGGAACGCTTCGCGCAAGGCATCGCCGCCGCCGGGCACGAGGCGGAAATTGCAAATTTGTATCACGAAGGTTTTAATCCTGTTGTCTCCATACAGGAAATGGACGACTGGAACGCGCAACACATTTCTCCAACCATCCAGGCAGAACAGGCCCGCCTCCAAAGCAGAGACGGGCTGGTGCTGGCCTACCCGGTCTGGTGGGGTACGCCGCCTGCCATGCTCACCGGCTGGATGCAGCGCGTCTTCACGCTCGGTTTTGCATTTGCGCATAACGGGGGGAGAACCGAAGGCCGTCTCAAGATACCAGCCCAGCTACTAGTCAATGTTGGCAGCAAACAACGCGAAGACATCGATCTTGCCACTCTTTACCTGGAACCGATTTTAGGTGTACTACGTTACTGCGGCATGGACACCCACCCCACCCAGGCCAACTGGGGAATTTATGCAAACACTGATCCAGCCACGCTTGGGGCCGTTCTGGACGAAGCTTTCGAGAATGGAAAACGTTTTTTTGCTTGAACCCGGACGGCAAAATATGGTATAAATCTCGTTTTTACGAATTCAATCTCGTCTTTAATGTTCTTCCAAGGACGAATTCTCTTTTAGGAGTCACCCAAAATGGCACGTGTATGCAAAGTCACCGGCAAGCGCCCGATGACAGGGAATAATGTTTCCCATGCCAACAACAGAACCAAGCGTCGCTTCCTGCCCAACCTGCAATCCCGCCGTTTCTGGGTGGAAAGCGAAAATCGTTGGGTGCGTATGCGCGTAAGCTGCGCAGCATTGCGCACGATTGATAAAAATGGCATTGATGCCGTGCTGGCCGATCTGCGCGCCAGTGGCGAAGCAGTTTAAGGAGTTGGATCATGGCTAAAGGCGGACGCGAAAAAATCAAGCTGGAATCCACTGCGGGTACCGGCCACTTCTACACTACGACCAAGAACAAGCGCACCATGCCGGAAAAAATGGAGATCATGAAATACGATCCCAAGGCACGCAAGCATGTGGCGTACAAGGAAATCAAGCTGAAGTAATGGATGCTGCCCCGGCTACCCGCCGGTCAAGCTCCAAAAAAACAACCCCTGACGCCACAAGCGTCTGGGGTTTTTTTACGCCCGTGCATTTTTTGTGGCCCGCCATCTGGAAACCGTAATGAGCATTAAAAAAATCCTGCTACTCAGCCTGCTGGCCTGCTGCCTGCCATTCAAACTGGCTCATGCAATCGGCCCTGCCGACCAGCCAAGCTGGGGACAATTCGAGCACGACTTCGAGGAGAAGCCATGGAGTGAACTCGAAGCCAGACTCCCTCCCCCTCCCAAGCAGGAAAACCTGCTGCCTTTCTATGTCAGCGCAGAAAGCAACAACCGGTTTTTTATTGATAGCGAGTCAATCCTGCCCGGGACAGACGGCATCGTGCGCTATACCCTGGTCATCCTGTCGGCGTCCGGCGCCCGCAATGTATCATTCGAAGGCATGCGTTGCGCGACCAGCGAGTTCAAGCGTTATGCTTTTGGGCGCGAGGATGGCAGCTGGGGGCGGGCCAAAAACATCCAGTGGTCATCGATCCAGTACAAAGACACAAACCGCCAGCACCACATGCTATTCGATGATTTTTTGTGCCCGCGCGGGTTTCCGGTAAAAAATCGGGAAGAAGCCATACAGGCATTCAAGGCTGGTATTCATTTCAATGCTAGAGCGGACACCATTCCGCATTAATGGAGTCAGTATCATGCCCACCAAACAGGACATTATTTCAGCCTTTCAATTTCGCCATGCCTGCAAGCAGTTCGACCCGGCAAAAACCATTTGCGATGAGGATTTTGATTTTATTCTGGAAACAGCTCGTCTCTCGCCCAGCTCATTCGGCTTTGAGCCCTGGCACTTCCTGATCATCCAGAATCAGGACTTGCGCACCAAACTGATGAAAGTCGTCTGGGGTGCGCAGGGCACGCTCCCCACCGCCAGCCATTTTGTCGCCATGTTATATCGCAAGGATGACATGCGTTTCGATTCGACCTATCTCGCTGACTTCATGCGCAATATCCAGAAATTGCCTGAAGAGATCATTGAGAAGAAAAAGGCTAAATACCAGAAATTCCAGGCAACCGATTTCAATCTGCTCGACAACCCGCGCCACATGCATGACTGGGCTGGCAAACAGATCTATATCGCGCTGGGAAACATGATGACAGCGGCCGCCATGATAGGCATCGACTCCTGCCCGATCGAAGGGTTTGATATTGCCGAGACAGAGGCCGTACTCTCAGAGGCCGGGGTACTGGATAGCAATAAAATGGGACTGGCGGTCATGGTTGCTTTTGGTTATCGCACCAATCCGCAACTCGTTAAAACGCGTCAGACACAGGAACAGATTATCAGTTGGATCAGATGATTAGCGCATGTGCGACACGTCCATGACAGGCATGGTGACAAACAGGCTGCTCACATGCCCGATCAACATCATGGCGACCATCGCCACCACCACCACGACAATGGTAAAAACCACCGCCTTCTCTTGCGGGACTTTCATCAGTATGGGCAACCCCAGATAAAGCAGATATAAGCCATAGAGCGCCGCAACCATGCTGACGACTCCCAGCATGGGAACCAGCAGAACGATCCCGGCAATCCAGCTTGGAGTTGAGGCATAGGCCGCGACCTTGAATGCCTGTAGCGGATTCTTCTGGCCGCCGAACTGGGGCGCAAGCGCGTCAATCACCAGGGACACCACGAATATCCCGATCATGGACAGGATGTAACTGGTAAACGCCTGAGCCAATGCGCTTCCCAATGGAACACGAAAGGTTCCGCCAAAGCCCAGATTGATTCCCACCATCGACAAGCCGATGATCGAAGCCAGCGGGCCTATCGCCGCCAGCAGGGCAACATAGTCCCGGTACAGATCGGCAACAGAAGTGGATTCTCCGGCAATGACTTCCCACTCCGATTTGGGTTCCAGCAGAATTTTTTTGACTCGCTCGACCAGATTCATTTTTATCTCCCCCTTCTTTTTTGATTCCTGCAACAATATGCCTTCTCCATGACAGACACAAGCGCTCCTGCTAATGGCTCGCTCTTGTGCCCTTTGGGTATCGCGAGTTTTACGTTTAGAGTCCATAAAACCCATGCTGGTAGTCGGCGCGTGTCAAGATAGTTGTCGCCTCGTTCATGCAGCCAACGGCTGAATATGGTTATCCGCCAAATGCGTTTTTATGATGGAGTCGCGTTCGGGGTTAAGCGTCACGGCGCCGATGGGCGCCCAATTTCGAGTGTCG
>JAUYFQ010000119.1 GCA_030690895.1 Sulfuricellaceae bacterium | reverse complement strand
GGCTCGTGATTTCGTGGCATGGGCTGTAGGTTGGGCAAAGCGAAGCGTGCCCAACGAACCGCCGCGATGTTGGGCACGCTTCGCTTTGCCCAACCTACGTCACTACCGGTAGTGGGTGTGTGTGTTAACCCGATAAGCACGGAAGGAGTCACTGAATATAAGTATTCGATGATATTTAGTGTACGTGGTGATTTTGGCGGCTTGCACGAGAACGCCGGCAACGTGCGAATAGACGCGCGCGGATGCGGAAAATGCGCAACGTGCGAAGCCGGGATGTATCCGGTATGAAAGATGGGGAATTTGCGGGAAAAGATGGTCGGGGTGAGAGGATTCGAACCTCCGGCCTCCACGTCCCGAACGTGGCGCTCTACCAGGCTAAGCTACACCCCGACTTGAACTGATCGCGGAACCGGATCAGTGAAACTGGCTAGTCATTGCTGACTATTACCCACTGCTCAAAACTCGCGGCTGACCGCGAAGGCCGACAATTCTAGCAAAGCGGCCTTGTATTGGCTATCTGGAATTGTCGACAAAGCGTTACGTGCCAAATCGGCTTCGGACTCTGCCTGGCGTCGGGCGTGGTCGAGGGCGCCGGTGCCCTGCACGATGGCGAGAATTTCGTCAAAGCGGCCGGCATCGCCTTGTTTGATGGCGTTGCGGATGATTTCCGCCTGTTCCGGCGTGCCGTGTTTCATGGCGAACAGCAAGGGGAGGGTGGGCTTGCCTTCGGCCAGATCGTCGCCGACGTTCTTGCCGATCACTTCGCTGTTTCCGGAGTAGTCCAGGACGTCGTCGATGATCTGGAAAGCGGTGCCCAGGTGCATGCCGTAATCGCCCAAAGCATCTTCCTGCGCGCGCGGAGCGCCCTGGATGATGGCACCCAGACGACCGGCAGCCTCGAACAGCTTCGCGGTCTTGTAGCGGATGACGCGCAAATAGGCCGCTTCGTCGATATCCGGGTCATTGCAGTTCATGAGCTGCAGAACCTCACCTTCGGCGATGATGTTGGTGGCATCCGAGAGCACATCCATGACGCGCATGCTGTGCAGCGACACCATCATCTGGAAGGCGCGGGAATACAGAAAATCGCCCACCAACACGCTCGCGGCGTTGCCGAACAGGGCATTGGCGGTGTCCCTGCCACGTCGCAGCGTGGAGGCGTCCACCACGTCATCGTGCAGCAGGGTGGCGGTGTGAATGAACTCCACCACGGCGGCGAGTTCATGATGTTGCACGCCTATGTGCCCCATCGCCTTGGCCGATAACACCACCAGGGCGGGGCGCAGGCGTTTGCCGCCGCTGTGGATGATGTATTCGGAAACCTGCTGTACCAAAGCCACCTCGGAGTGCAGACGCGCACGAATGACCTGATCGACCTGAGCCATGTCGGCGGTCAGCAGCGTTTGCAGCAGGGGGGATGACACGATGTGGGTGGAACTCAGGTAAGAGTGGAAAACAGGTACTTTGTATATGGTGCTGCAGAGAGGAATCGAACCCCCGACCTACTGATTACGAATCAGTTGCTCTACCAACTGAGCTACTGCAGCGCGTTGGGCGGCGGATTATACATTTCTCAAGCCAATGCCCAAATATGGTTTGTTGGCTCCGTATTGGTTCAGTCGAACTGGTCGCCCATGCGCAACCCGCTCCAGTGTCGGCCCTTCACGAAGATGGGCGCTGTTGGCGTCTTCCGTTGGAATGTCCTGGACGTAGGAGCGGGCTTGCCCGCGATAGCCGCCGCCATATCGCGGGCTACGAATCATGCTGAACAGTCGCGGATTTTGTTCGCCACTGCCCCGAAGGCGTTGCGAAAGACGGCGATGGCGGCATCCACCGCCGCTTCGGCGCCGCTGCTGCCATGTTCCGCCTCGACTTCCTCGGCCAGGGCTTCCACGCGCACGACCGCGCTGACCAGCATGCGGCCGTACCGAAAATGCCTCGCCTCCTGCCGCGAACCTGTTCCGCCGCGCAATATTCCTCACGAAATAGGTGCTTGAAATAAAAGGGGAAAACGTGTATATTAGCGCGCTCTAATATTTGTTCATGAGAGGGGCGAATATGTTTGGCATGTACAACATCAAGGAACTGGACGTCGATGCACTGGACGCCAACAAGGAACAAATCCACCTGATCGACGTGCGCACTGAAGGCGAAGTATCGCGTGGCGTTATCAACGGAGCTATCCACATCCCGCTGCACCTCCTGCCACTGCGCGCCTCGGAAATCCCGCAGAACAAACCTGTGGTGATTTACTGCAACTCCGGTGCTCGTTCCGCGCAAGCGTGTGCCTTCATGGCCGCCAAGGGCTTTGAAAACATGCACAACCTCTCCGGTGGCATCATGGCCTGGGCGCGTTCCGGCAAGCCCCTCGCGGCCTTGTCCTGAGTCTAAGTCGCGCGGTCTTGCCGATGGTCAATAGGGCGCTTGATCCAGGTCATTTCGTCCGTTGCAATCTCCCCACAAGCGGTATAAATTACGCCGGCTTTTTTTAGTACTTGCTAATTTTCTGAAGGAAAAACCATGAATTTTGACAAAGAACTCGATGCTCGCGGCCTCAACTGCCCCCTGCCCATCCTGCGCTGCAAGAAATCCCTGAATGAAATGACTTCCGGCCTGATCCTGAAGGTCATCTCCACCGACCCGGGTTCAGTCAAAGACTTCGCCGCCTTCGCCAAGCAAACCGGCAACGAACTCCTGTCCTCCAGCGAAGCCGGTGGCGAGTACACCTTCTTCCTCAAGAAGAAATAAGCGCTTCTTTTCAACGTTTCGAGAGGTGGTTTGATGGACGATCAAAAGAAGTTGGCGATCATCGCGACCAAGGGCACGCTGGACTGGGCTTACCCCCCGTTCATCCTGGCGTCCACGGCCGCCGCGCTGGGTTACGAAACCCAGATTTTCTTCACCTTCTACGGCCTGCAAATGCTCCGCAAGGATCTTAGCTGCCTGAAGGTCAGTCCCCTGGGCAACCCGGGCATGCCCATGAAAATGCCGTTCGGACCCAAGTGGTTCCGTGGCATCAACTGGAACATGCCGAATGCGATTCAATCCTTGGTGCCGGGTTATGAGTCGCTGGCCACCGCCTTGATGAAGCAAACCATCAAGAACAACGGCGTGGCGACGATTCCTGAACTGCGCGAGCTGTGCCAGGAAGCTGAAGTCAAATTCATCGCCTGCCAGATGACGGTCGAACTGTTCGGCTTCGAACACAGCGACTTCATCGACGGTGTCGAATTCGGTGGTGCTGCCACTTTCTTCGAATTCGCCGGCGAAACGGACATCTGTCTGTATATCTAAGGCTGGTAAATTAGTACCAAAAAAGCCGCCTCGGGGTGACCCGAAGGCGGCTTTCTTATTTGAATCAACATATTAGCGTATGCGCATATGCTACATGTGCACCTGTTTCCGCGCAGAAACAACTTGCAGCAGTTGACTTGCGTCTCTACCATGCGCCGTGTTTTGCCTAGGCGAAGATCTGGGTGAAAACTTTCAAACGCGCTTTCGAGGAGACATACATGCGCAAGACCCAACTACTGCTCGCCCTGGCCGCCATCGGCTTCGCCGGTTCCGCTTCCGCTACCAATGGTTATTTCGCTCATGGCGTGGGTGTCAAATCCCAGTCTATGGGTGGTGCTGGTATTGCATTTGCCGAGGATGGCTTTGGTATCGGGGCTAATCCGGCCACACTTTCGCAAGCGAAGCAGGGTTACGCAGTCGGCTTGAGTTTGTTTGGCCCGGATCGCTCGGTGAACACGGCTGGTGTCACGCCCGGTACTGCTCCCGCTACTGTAGGTACGGCTGGCACGCATGATGGCAACCGAAAAGACGTTTTCTTTATTCCTGAGATTGCCTATGTGAAACACGCCAGTAACGGCCTGTCTTACGGTGTGGCGGTGTATGGCAATGGTGGAATGAATGCGGATTACAACAAGGCGATTTACGATACGGGCACTGATAAAACTTTTACGAATATGGAGCAGTTGTTTATTTCTCCTACGATCGCCAAGAAACTCAATGATCAGCACACAATCGCAGCCAGTCTGAATTTTGTTCATCAAACATTCGAGGCCGGCGGTTTGGACATGTTTGCGCAGTACACGAGTTCAGCCACCTTCGCGCCAGGTGCGGTTAATCTCGTTCCGGGGGCCGGGTTTAACCCGTTTGGTTATACCGGTGGTGGTGTTGATCCCGGCAATCACGGCAAAGACTCATCCAACGGCGTTGGCATCAAGTTGGGCTGGACTGGGAACTTTTCCAGCACTGTCACAGCGGGCGCCTTTTACCAGCCTGAAACAAAGATGACGAAGTTCAAGAAATACAAGGATTTATTTGCGGAAGACGGCGGTTTTAATATTCCGGCGACTTTTGGTGTTGGACTGGCGGTTAAGGCAACGCCAAATACGTTGATTGCTTTCGATGTCGTGCATATCGCTTATGGTGATATCAAATCTCTGGCAAATGTTAATAACCATAATGCGTTCGACACAAAACTGGGTGCATCTGATGGCAAAGGTTTTGGTTGGGACGACATGACCGTCTTCAAACTGGGTGCCCAGCACCAGTTGGATGACAAGACCACGCTGCGTGCCGGCTGGAACTATGCCAAACAACCGATCGCAACCGATCAGCTTGACTTCAACCTGTTGGCTCCGGCCGTGGTGGAAAACCACCTGACGTTCGGTGCTACTCGCAAGCTCAATAAAGATTCCGAGGTCTCGGTCAATCTGATGCATGCCTTCAATAACAAGGTTACGGGCACTCAAACTGCCGGCACAGGCACCTATTACATCAACGCGTTGGAAATGAGCCAGAATTCCATCGGCGTCCAGTACTCCAGTCAGTTCTGATCATTCTTTCGACCCACAGAGAAGCCGGGGCCCCTCCCCGGCTTTTTTGTTTAGAATGCGCAACGTTTGACTACTACCGGAAAGCATGATGAAACGACTTCTTGCAGTACTTGCCCTCCTGTTCTGGGCCCCCTTGGCCCTGGCCCTCAGCCCCTACTACTACGGCGACAAGGTTGCGGCCGGTGAGATTCCGGCTGTTTTGGCTCAGGTGGAAGCCAAGCTGGCCAAGGCTGGTTTTCAGGTGGTGGGCAAACATACTCCGCCGGGACTGCCCGGTTATGGGGTGGTCGTGGTGACCGACGCGGGTTTGCTGGCGACTGTGCATAAGCTGGGGGGGGCCAATATTGTCGGGGCGCCCATCCGCGTCGGCGTCAAGTCCGACGGGTCGGTGTCCTATATGAACCTGGACTACTGGGAGCGCGCCTTTTTCCGCAAACAGTATCCGCAGGCGGAGAAGGCGGTGAAGGCGGCCCAGGCCAGGTTGGGCAAGGCGCTGGGTGCCGGCAAGGCGTTCGGCGGCGGTGTGGATAAGAAAGACCTGGCCGACTACCAGTACATGTTCGGCATGGAAGGTTTCGACTCCGACAAGAACGTGGTCATGGAACACCTGACCTTTGATGATGCGGTGAAGACCATCCAGGACAACCTGGCGCGCGGCCAGGGCAAGACCTCCAAGGTCTACGAAATCATCATGCCGGACAAGAAGCTCGCGGTGTTCGGCGTGGCGCTGAACGATCCCAAGGAAGGCGAAGGCTGGTGGGTGAAGAGCGCCGGCGCCGAGAATATCGCCGCGCTGCCCTATGAAATCTATGTAGTGAACAACAAGGCGGGGCACATGTTCGCGCGTTTCCGTATTGCTCTGGGCTGGCCGAATGTGGGCATGGGGTCATTCATGCGCATCGTCGAAGCGCCTGGCGTGATTCGCGATACCTTGACCGTGGTGGCGGGCGGCGCACCTTGATTTGAGTGGTTCACTACGCGACGGGGCCTCTTCGGAGGCCTTTTTTATGGCTCTATGTGATTCGTAGTGGGTAACGCGTTGCCGTAGGAGCGGGCTTGCACCCGCAAGGGGCACGCCGGATTCGTAAAGCCGCTGA
>JAUYFQ010000116.1 GCA_030690895.1 Sulfuricellaceae bacterium | reverse complement strand
AAGACGCTTGCGTTTGCGTAAGATAGCCATCGCGAAATCATGCCAGTTTTCGAAGCCAGATCAAACCTCGGAAACCCGCTTCCAGATTGGCTCTCAGGCAATTTCATGACGTTTTTTACCCACACTCTTCCGCGAAGACCCTGAATCCGATCTGGCGGCGGCCTTGGTGGCGATGCTTGCCGCCGCCGTTCGGCCCAGCCTCGCTCACGCGCCGATGTTCCATGTGCGGGCGCATATGGTGGGCTCCGGCAAATCCTACCTGTGCGAGCTGATCACGGCCTTTGCCACCCCGCAGCGCGGCACGCCGACCACCTTTCCCGCCGACGACGAGGAATGCAGAAAGCTGCTGCTCGCGGAGTTGCTGCGTGCGCCGGCCGTGGTCGAGTTCGATAATCTGACCGGCGATCTGGTGGCGCACAAGAGCCTGTGCACGGTGTTGACGTCGGAATTCATGAGCGGGCGCATTCTGGGCGTTTCCAAGATCGCTACCGTCAACACGCGCACCTTGTTTCTGTCCAGCGGCAACAACGTCGGGCCGGTGCAGGACATGACGCGGCGCTGCATCACCATTCGCCTCGACCCTGGCTGCGAGACGCCGGCGGCGCGCAGTTTCACGCGGCCCGAGCTGGTGCGCGATGTGTTGCGCGAACGGGGCCGCTATGCTTCGGCAGCCTTGACCATCGTGCGCGCATGGATCGTCGCCGGTAGGCCGAAGACTCTCTGCAAGTCGCTTGCGGGTTACGGCGACTGGTCCGACCTGTGCCGGCAGCCGCTATTGTGGCTGGGCTGCGCGGACCCGACGGTATCGGTGTTCGAGGCCATGGCCGACGACCCGGACCGGGAAACACTCGGGCGCCTGCTGACGGTTTGGCAATCGGTGTTCGGCAAGACGCCAGCGATGGTGCGCGATGCGGTCAAGCAGGCGCACGCGCTGTATGACGCACACGCGGAACTACGCGAAGTGCTGCGCGACATTGCCGACGAGCGCGGGGAAATTAACCGCCGCAAGCTGGGCTGGTGGATCAGGCGACACGCCGGGCGCATCGTCGATGGCCGGCGTTTTGTCCGCGCCAGCGGCAACCGTTCGGCGGAAGCCTGGCAGGTGGAGCTTGTGGAATCGGTTTCGCCGCTTTCATCGGTTTCCATTCTGCCGGGCGGGAAAAGTGTCAGCGGTACTGCGGATACCGGCAACGCCAACGTACGCACCCGTGGCGGCGCGCAATCAACGCGGCAGGGCTGACCGATGGGTAAGCGCCACCCCAATCCCCGCCTAGTCAAAATCCACCGCAGTTACACGGTAGAAGAAGTCGCCAATTTGTTTGGCAAGCACAAGAATTCCGTGCGCGGATGGATCAAGGCCGGCCTTCCCCCCAGCGATGCCAAACGCCCGATGTTGATTCTGGGCCATGACATTGCTGCATTCCTTCAGGCTCGTCGGGTAAAGAACAAGCAAACTTGTCAGCCTGGGGAAATCTACTGTGTCCGCTGTCGCGCCCCGAAATTACCTGCGGCTGACATGGCGGAATATCAGCCTGTTACCGAGAAGTTTGGGAACCTGATAGCGATTTGCCCGGACTGCAATTCCATCATGAACCGGCGCGTCAGCATGGCCAAGCTGGGGCAAGTTCGCGGAAAAATGGACATCACATTTCCGCAAGCACTGCGACACATAGTTGAGAGCAGCCAACCCACCGTGAACAGTGACTTGAGATAGGGGCAGCAAACCATGACAAAACACAACCCGGAAAATGAACGAATCAAGCGCAAGTATTTCGCCTATCTGAAGGAAGCCAAGCGTCATGGCGAGGCGACAGTGGATGCGTCTGCGAAGGCGCTCAATCGATTTGAGGTATATACCAAGCATCGGGATTTCAAGGCGTTTCACTTTGAACAGGCGATTGCGTTCAAGAGACACCTTGCCGAACAGAAGGGGCAGCAGTCCGGGGAGAAGTTGAGCAAAGCGACCTTGTACGCGACCCTCACCCAACTCAAACGATTCTTCCAATGGCTGGCGTGGCAACCTGGCTACAAGTCACGTTTTCAGTATTCCGATGCCGAGTATTTCAATCTGTCCGACAAGGACACGCGCGTCGCCACGGCTCAACGGGAACAAAAGGTGCCGACACTGGAACAGATCAAGCACGTCATCACTACGATGCCGACCGTCACGGAAATAGAGCGTCGCAACCGCGCCCTTATGGCTTTCACGCTGCTGACCGGGGCGCGGGACAGCGCCATCGCTTCGATGAAGCTCAAGCATGTCGATCTGATCGCGAACCGCGTCAATCAGGATGCGCGCGAAGTGAAGACGAAATTCAGCAAGACCTTCAACACCTTTTTCTTTCCGGTGGGCGATGAAGTTCGCGGGATCGTGGCCGAGTGGGTGACGTATCTCCGGGATGAGAAGCTTTGGGGCAATGACGATCCGCTTTTCCCGGCGACGCGCATTGCCCTGGGGGCGACTCGTCAGTTTGAAGTGGCCGGTCTGGCACAGGATCACTGGAGCACTGCATCGCCCATTCGCACGATCTTTCGCGACGCCTTCGTCAGCGCCGGCCTGCCGTACTTCAACCCGCACAGTATTAGAAACACGCTGGTCCAACTCGGGCAAAATGTCTGCAAGACTCCCGAGCAGTTCAAGGCGTGGAGCCAGAACCTTGGGCATGAAAAGGTCTTGACGACATTTCTGAGCTATGGCGAAGTCGCGTGTCAGCGGCAGGGAGAAATCATTCGAGGATTGGCAACGCCCCAGATCCCCATGCAGTCGAATTTCGCCGAAATAGCGAAGGCGGTTGTCCG
>JAUYFQ010000103.1 GCA_030690895.1 Sulfuricellaceae bacterium | reverse complement strand
GTGGCGGGCGCCGCCAAACCCAGACCTGCTCATCCTAAGCCGCATCGGAAACATGCATATAAATCAACCACTTGAAATCTGATTGGTTAAGTTGAGAGGATTGAGGGATACAACCCCACAAAAAAAGAAATTGAGGCATTTGTCCGCACTGGCGAGGTGAAAGAGACGGTTCCAGAAGGCTCTACGTATGTCGCCTCTGGCAACTTCACCCTAGAAATGCGAACAGGCTATTGGGTACAAATGGCCATGCCGATTGAGCGTGCTGAAATGAAGGTTTACCAAGATGTCCTGATGTATCAGTTTTTCTTTCAGGGCAAGGCTGTCGGACTCATGTGCCAAGCTGGTGGGCCAGAGACCGATAAACCTAAAGTCAATGAGGCGTTCAAGCGAATCAGACCTCTATGCCAGCAAATATTAAACAGCCTTGTTCTTACGCAAGCCTATTAACCGCTAACCCGGCAGTCCACACGGACGCTGCGCGATAAAGCCGCGCAGCGCCGGTGACTTCTACGTTAGGGTGCAACCACCATGATCGGAGACCGTGAACATCTTCAGCATCAACTGGAAGCCATGAAAATGTCCCAGGCTACGCTTCAGCAACTCATGACGCTCAGTGCCGGCGGTCTCGCCCTTTTCTTTTCGTTCATCGGCAAAGCACCTTTTGTTCTTGCCATACAATTTTTCGGCCCAGCCGTTGTTACCGCGTGGATTATTTCACTCTCTACGGCTGCATATGCCCATCGCCTGCACGCTGAACTCTTCTTGTCTTTGGCTCGTATTGTGGGAGTTAATAGAGAAATCGACGCGCTGGGAGATTTTGCAAACGAAGTTGCTTCCGAGCTTAAGATTAACCCCAACAGTGCAGGAGTAGTTGAACGTGCAAAGGTCAAGATAGAGTCAACAAGAAATTGGGCTAGGGCAGAGCTAAATGATTTCGATAAGTCATTTTTCATAAAGCAGAGTAGAGCACTTCGCCTTATTCGCGTATCTCTGTTCATGCTCGTGTTTGGTTTTGTGCAACTAGGTATTGGCTATGTTGTATCCAGCTTTGCACCCTAACCCTACGCTCAAGCGGGACTGCGCAAAAGCGCGCAGCCCCTTAGCTCCACGTTGGGGGTTCTAGTGGCCGAGTCGAACGAATCGCTTCTTGATAGCCATCTAAAGATGGTTGGGACTCTCGTTACCAACGCAGCGCTTTGCGATCTCGTACTATTCAACGCATTCAAAGTGATCTCCGCTTGTGATGGGAAAATAGCAAACGCCATTTACTTCGCTTTCGAGTCTTTACAAACAAAAAAACAAATTGTCACGAGAGTATTGAAGGCAAACAATGAGCCGCATGAATCAACAATCGTAAATAGAATAATCAAGGCGACAGAAAAAGCACAAAACCAAAGAAACGAACTTAGCCATGCCATCCTTCAAGTCAAGGGAGATCAATTGTTGAGACTAAACGCTCGCCATCAGGGCCAACAAGGAAAACCAATAACCCCGTTGTATCTTGATGGTCTTCTTGAGCAGTCATCTCTTGCGTACATAGAGGCTCACAAAGAGTTTCAACGCTTATGCCAGAAGCGCGGAATATCTCAGTCAATAAGTCATGAATAAATGGCGTCCTGAAATCATCCCCGGTTCCGTAATCAAATGCTGGACAATGTACATTCAAAAACCGCACACCAGCGAGCAAACCATCGTATGTAATATTCATGTTTATGCATCCCCCAACAAGGCGCTCAAGCGGGACGCTCGAACAGCCGGGTTCACTTCGTGGTTGCGTCATCGCTCGCGCCCCTTAGCTCTACGTTATGCATTTCTCACCGGAGGAAATATGAACCGAATCATTTTCGTTGTTGCATGCGTTTCCCTATTAAGCGGCTGCGTCGGTAATCCCATAAGGAGCTACGACAATCTAAAGGGAACAAATTAAAGGGGCCAGGGTCATATTATTATTCACAAAGAATATATTTCCCCAGCCAATTTTAGCGCACCATTAATTACTAACATATATTTCTGCCACCCCCGTTTGTTATTTAGCCAGAGGCAAAGCATGGACAAACGAAAGTATCTACTGGATCAACTTCAACAGAAGATCAACAGCTTCAGAGATGACTCAAAGCAGCACAAGAATCTATATCGAAATTTAAGATATTCAGTGTTCGTATTAACCTCAATTTCAACTTTGCTTGCGGGTTTGGCGCTCAAGTTTCCTGAGGTGAGTTCAAGCATTAGTGTGGTTATTGTGTTTGTCTCGGCTGCCGTTGGAGTCGTTACCTCGATTGAGGGCATCAGAAAGCCGGCGGAACTCTGGATTCATGAACGCACAACTTATTACGCGCTGATGGATCTAAAAAGAGAGGTTGAATTCAAGCTTGACGAGAATAGTGCTCTGGAGACGGTTGAGGAGTATTTCTTCAAGATGCAGGAAATCCTGGGGGCGTCAGGAGAAAAATGGAATCGGAATATTGCTGGCATAGCGCTGAACAACAATACCCAACCCGGCAATTCAGTGGATGCACCGCAAGCGGCACACCCGATAATTAGGGCTTAGACGTGAAAACAATAAACATTCGAACTTTCAAATCACCCAACCAAAAACCAAGGAGAAAATACCATGGCATTTGAAAACGTCGGTCTGGTTTGGACGCCAGAATCTCTAACGCAATATCTGACCTCGATTGAAAAACCGAATTGGTGCAAGGCCATTACACTGCACCATACCGCGGCGCCCTCGCTCGCCCAGCGACCCAAAGGCTTGCTTCTCCAGCATATCGAGAATCTGCGCCACTTTTATCAAGACGATAAGAAATGGAGCGCGGGGCCGCACCTTTTTGTTGATGACGACCAGATATTCGGCATGTGCGATCTGCGTAGAAAAGGCGTGCATGCGGTCAGCTTTAACAGCATGGCCATTGGAATCGAGGTGCTAGGCGATTACGACTCCGAAGATCCGCTCAGTGGCCGGGGTCTTGCTTGTTGGACAACCGCTTCTGCGACCACGCGTATTTTGCTCAATTGGCTTGGACTTGCCGCAAACAAGGATACGGTTTTATTTCATCGGGACGATCCGACCACAAAGAAATCCTGCCCGGGCAATAAAGTCAAAAAGGATTGGTTGCTTGGTCTTATCGCCGCGCCAGTCTCAGCCAGAATTGAAGCGGGAACCGAGAAACCCGCTGTAGGCATGGATTGGGCGAAATGGGATTATCGCGGCGAACGCTGGTGCGTTCCGGTACGGGAATTCCTTGTCGCAAAAGGAATTGCGTCCAAGACGGTTGTGGCCGAATTAAAATCCATCAGTGGATTGTTTTATTACGGCAATGAGTTGCTTGAAGGCGCCTACTATGCCGGCAAAGATTCAAAGATAAAGCCTAACCAATGCACTTGGGCGCCGGCACGGGAACTCATGGAGCTTTTATAGATTTGGCGGCCTCAAATCTGAAGTGCAACACCTTGGATGTCGTAAGGAGTGCAGATGCAAAGACAACCCACGTATCACCAACTTCAGCCTGAATTCAGCCTGAAGAGCGCATGGCGATTGCGAGCCTGAGGTATCTAGGATCATGACAACGACCAAGACAGCGCTGCTGAGCGAGCAGGCCATGCTCATCGAAGAGATGGAACACATGCGCACGCTGCGCGGCGGCGACGAGGGCTTCATCGGCCTCAGCCTCTCGGGCGGCGGCATCCGCAGCGCCACGTTCAATCTGGGCATACTCCAGTCGCTGGCGCAGCAGGACATGCTGAAGCAGTTCGATTACCTGTCCACCGTATCCGGTGGCGGCTACATCGGCGCCTGGCTGTCGGCGCTGATCTATCGCTCGCCCGACGGCCTGGCCGGCGCCCAGGAAGTCCTGCATCCGAAACAACGAACCGGCGAGGAAGCGCCGCCGCTGCGCTTTCTGCGCCGTTACAGCAATTACCTGACACCGAAGATGGGGCTGTCCGGCGACACCCTGGCGGCGATCGCGACCTATCTGCGCAACTTCGGCCTCAATCTGATTCCCCTCGTCGCCCTCGGCGCGGCCTTTGTCCTGACCATGTACCTGCTCGCGCAAGCCGCCTCGGCGCTGGATATTCACGTTGCCGGCGCCAGCCCGCTCTGGCCGGCGCTAGCGCTGATCGTGCTGGCGGTATGGAGCGCGGCCGCGGGTCTCGCCACCACGTCCGCAAATACTCACCAGACCTGGGCGGCGCGGCCATGGTGGGCCTGGGCGGTGCTGATTCCCGCCGGCTGCGCCGGCATCCTGATCGCGCTCGCGATGATGCGCGGCGAACTGGCCGGCCTGGGCATCGTGACATGGATGCTGGCCGGCGCCTTGGCCTATGGCTTCGCCTGGGCGGGCGGCTATCGGATCTGGCAACGGCGGCGCGACCTGAAGGATACCGGCGCCGGCCGCCGCGCCGACAGGATATGGCTGCGCCTGATGACGCTGCTGGCGGGCGCGGTTGCCGGCTGGCTGCTGAGTAATGTCGATACGGCGGTGCGGTCGCTGCCCAGTTCCGCCGACGGCGGCCTGGAGCAGGCCTGGTGGACGCTGGCCCTGGGCTCGCCGCTGGTGATGCTCAGCTTCGCCTGCGTGGTTGCGCTGCACATCGGCCTGTTGCGCCGCATCCTTTCGCACGAGGCGCGGGAATGGTGGAGCCGCATCGGCGGCCTGTTTCTGGCCGCGGCGGCCGCCTGGATCGTCGCTTTCGCCCTCGCCGGCCTGGCGCCGGCCGTCGCGATCTGGGCGCATGGCTGGACGGTGCAGGCGGGCGGCATCTGGGCGCTGCTCACCGGGCTCGGGGTTTGGCTGACCAAGAGTCCGTTCAGCGGCGGCGAAAAGAGTCCGCGCTGGGTCGAAGTCGCGGTCCGCGCCACGCCCTACCTGTTCCTGATCGGTTTCGCCGTCGGGCTGTCGGCGCTGGTGTATTTCGTGTTCGCGGAGCATTTTTGCGCCTTCTGCGCCGGCGTGACGCCAATTGAAGTCAATATCCTCACCACGGCCTGCCCGGTCTGCGCGGAAACGAAAATTGTGGCGCGGGATTTCATGTGCATCGCCCAGGATGTGTTCGCCAACATGGCGCAGTTCGATGCGCCAGATCTGCTGCTCGCCCTGGCCGCTTGCCTGGGCGTCTTCCTGCTCGCCGGCTGGCGTATCGATATCAATCTGTTTTCCCTGCACCATTTCTACCGCAACCGGCTGGTCAGGGCGTACCTGGGCGCATCGAACTCTCCGAATCGGAGCAGCCACCCGTTCACCGGTTTTTCCCCGGACGACGACCTGCGCCTGTGCTGTCTGAGCCAGCAACGCCCGTTCCACATCGTCAACGCCGCGCTCAATCTCTCCGGCGGCGATGAACTCGCCTGGCAGACCCGGCGCGCCGCCTCGTTCACCTTCACGCCGCTGCACTGCGGCTTCGAATACCGCGCCACGCGCACGACGGACGGGATCGAACAGGGCCAAAAGCGCTTGGGCGGCTATCGCCCGACCCCTCTTTATCAAAGCCAATGGGGCGCCTATCTGGGCAGTGCGATGAGCATTTCCGGCGCGGCAGCCAGCCCCTTGTCCGGCTACCACACCACGCCCGCGCTGGCGGCGCTGATGACCATATTCAACGTGCGCCTGGGGCAATGGATGGGCAATCCGGCGGACCCGGACGCCTGGCAGTTTTCGGCGCCCAGCTTCGGCGGCCGCTATCTGCTCAAGGAGCTCACCGCCAGCGCGAACGCCAGCGCCAAATTCCTTTATCTGTCCGATGGCGGCCATTTCGAGAACCTGGGCATCTATGAACTGGCGCGTCGGCGCTGCCGGCTGATCGTGGCGGTGGATGCCGGCTGCGATCCCGACTACGCCTTCGACGATCTCGCCAATGCCATACGCAAGTGCAACATCGATCTCGGCGCCGAGATCCGCATCGATGTCGATGCGCTACGGCCCCGGGACGGCTTCAAGCATACCGCCGCCCATCACGCCGCCGGCGTCATCGACTATGCCGACGGCAGCGAAGGCGTGCTGCTCTACATCAAGGCCTCGCTGACCGGCGAAGAAGCGCCCGACATCCTCAACTACGCCGCCAACCACAAGACTTTCCCGCACGACACCACGGCCGACCAGTGCTTCGACGAGGATCAGTTCGAGAGTTACCGCAAGCTGGGCAAGCACATCGGCGACGAACTTTTCGGCGGCATACGCAGCGCCGCCGAATCGCTGCATGGCGCTTTCGACGCCACCGTGTTCTACGTGCAGGTGGCGACGATGGCGCATCAATGACCATGGCGGCTGTGCTTTCGCTTTGAAGAGGGCGATGCCTGGGACGTGGAGATCGTGGATTACCACTGAAAGGAGATGAATATGGTGCGCGAGATTGCCCCCGTTTCCCCCGGCGAGATGCTGCTGGATCGGGCTTTCGGATGGTTGGTGGCTGCGCTTGCAGGCCAAGTACGACACCGAACGGGTCCGGGAAAAAATGGCCGATGTGCTGGCCGCGATTCAGCCGCTGGCAAGAGGGTGATGCGGAACCCGCAGGAGCCGGTGAACGAGGGAGAGGCGGTCTGATTCCGCGCACGCTGCAACTGAAAACGCCCGCTTCGACGCGGGCGTTTTTCTGAGTAATGGGCCGCTTCTTACCCAAGGCAATAAGGCGTCCGATGCGCTGAAAGATGCTCAGCCATGAAGGTCGCCCATGTCGCAGCCGAGCGCGTCGGCTAGCTTGCCAAGCAGGTCGATTGATGGCTTGGCCTTGCCGTGTTCGATCATCGAGAGCATCTGGCGCGTCACGCCGCAGGCACCGGCAAGCGTCTGCAAGGTCTGGCCGCGATAGCTACGCCAGACGCGCAGCGGCGATTCGCCGGACAGCAGGCGGTCGGCAAACTCGGCTGGAAAGGTTTCGCTATCGCGCGCCGCCTTGGCGTCGGCGATGTCCTGCACCTCTTCCAGGCGGGTGAGCAAGGCATTCCATTCGGCCACCGGCACCACGGCGAAAGCCGGCACCCCGTTCAGTTCGATGATTTGCGCGCTCATTTGTATGCGTCTCCTCTTGGGGCGATCTTGACTACCAGCAACACCAATTCTCCGTCACGCAGGTCGCAGATCGCACGCCAGTCGCCGACCCGCAAGCGCCAGAAGTCGGAGCCTTGCAGCGGCTTCCAGTCGCCACGATAGGCGGCCGGGTCGGCGGCAACGGCATCAAGTTCAGCGCGCATCCGCTTGGCAATGCCGGCCGGCATTTTGAGCAGCGCCTTGATGGCAGGCTTGGCGAAGCGCAACGTGAACATGGATGGCATGTTAAATGTGCGTATGAATATTGTTAAGTAATATTTAACATTGAGTAATCGACCAAGCGCCCGCGATAACGGGGGGTTATTTCTGTACCTTGTGGAAATTAAGGTCCGTACCGTTCACTTGCCGGGCTTCAGTAGTTTCTTTGCGGTCTCTTCCAAAATCTTGGCCTGCTGCTCCGCCCCTTCCGCTTCCAGCAGCGCCCGGCGCTGAGCGGCGAAGCGGGTGTACTCCGCCTCCGCGAGGACATCCGCCTCGCCTTTCGAGACGCCTCCGGCATTAGGCAGTACCGCGCGGTCGTTGAATTTCAGGAAAGCGTCGAGTTTCTCCTCCCAGTCCTTCAGAAAAATCTCCTTGTGCCGCCGCGCCTGGTCCTCGGCGAAATCCAGCCACATCACCACGACGCGGTTCAGCTCGGTGATTTCCGGCTCCAGCAGGTAATTCTTGGCGACGGTCACATCCACCTTGCGTACCGCGCCACTTTTCGTCGATGTCAGGCCCATGTTGGGCTTGGCCGCGTCGGCCCGTTCGTGGATCAGTTCGGCGGCGGTCTTGCCGGTAACAGCAAAGTGCAGCTTGTTCTGGATGACCTGGAAAAACCGCGTCGTCTCCTGCAAGGAAGGTGAGTAATCCGCCGCCATGGCGAAAATCTCCCGCACCCGCAGATACATGCGCCGCTCGCTGGCGCGAATGTCGCGGATGCGTTCGAGCAGTTCGTCGAAGCGGTCCGGCACGCCGGACCCCGCCACGGGTGGATTCTTCAGCCGCTCGTCGTCCAGGGTGAAGCCCTTGACCAGATACTCCCGCAAACGCTCCGTCGCCCAGCGGCGGAACTGGGTGCCGCGCTGCGAACGGACCCGGTAGCCGACGGCCAGGATGGCATCCAGGTTGTAATACGACACCTGGTAGCTCTTGCCGTCGGCGGCAGTTGTCAACCATTGGTTGACAACTGAATCCGGGTCTAACTCCCCCTCGGCGAATATCGCCTTCAAGTGCTTGGCGACATTCTGCTTGCTGGTCTGGAAGAGTTCCGCCATACCGCTCTGCGGCAGCCAGAGCGTGTCGACGATGAAACGGCATTCCACGCGGGTGCGGCCGTCCTCGGTTTCGTAGAGAAGGAATTCGCCAGCCGCCATGGCTTGGTTCTCGCCGGATTTCTCTTGTTTCATGACACCAACCCCAATTCCGTTTGCCAGGCGGCAAGCCGGGCTTGTTTCAGCAGTGCATCGCCCAGCAGGCAATGCACTTCGTGGTTAGGGAGACGCTGATTTATTCGTTTTTCGTCACTCCCGCGTAGGCGGGAGTCCAGCAAAATCAACAACCTGGATCCCCGCCTTCGCGGGGATGACGAATTAATCAGCGTTTCCTTAGGTTCGGATTCCAATAGTCCGTCCTTGAAATTGGCCACGAAGTGCTCGACCTCCGCCTGGGTATGGCGGGCCTTGATGCGGTCTGCGTAGTCGGAAGCTTGGCGTTTGCCAGCGAGTTCATCCCGGCTGCTGCGCTTGGCTTCGACGATGGCAATGGGTTTGCTATCCGCGCCGAGCAGGGCGTAGTCGGCGTATTCGGGCGTGGTCCCCAAGATGGGTGAGTCTTGCTGGGCGGCGAGGACGAATTCCTCGATCAGGGTGCGCCGCGATGCGCTCCAGCCGGCGCGTGCCAAGTCCTGGTCGATCAGGCGACTGCGAGTTTGCTGCTCTGTGCTGGTTTGTTGATCCACTGGTTTTTTGGGTTCCATCCCTGTCCGGTGGACTGTATAGCGGGAGGGGGGGGGAGTTCAATCCGGTTTCCTGTTTGACTGCCAGGACTACCTGATCCGCATCGACGAAGTCGTGGTGTTCCACGCCCTCGCCGAAGAACACATCGCCAACATCCAGTTGCATTACCTGGAACAGCGCGTCGCCCAGATGGACATGAAACTGGAAGTCAGCGACGCCGCGCTGATGGAGCTTGCGCGCGAAGGCTTCGACCCGCTCTATGGCGCCAGACCGCTGAAACGCGCCATTCAGTAACAGATCGAAAACCCGCTGGCGAAGGAAATCCTGTCCGGCCGCTTCGGACCGAAGGACATCATCCGGGTAGACGGGGAGGGCGCCCGCATCGTGTTCGAGCAGGTGATTGAGGGATAGGCGGTGTAACAGCAAAGTTCGCAACCTGCCTGCAACTGATTCGGCTGCGGGCAGGCTGCAAACGGCTACCTGATTAGTTACATGCCTCAGCCAGATGTATCCGGCTGGGAATAGAGGCTCACGTAGCGAGCCACCGGTGAGGTGAAACTAGGCGCATCCAAACAAGGAGGTGCGTCATGAAAATGAACCGGGTTCAGTTTCAAAAGGGTCTCTCGATGGCGGAGTTTATGAAACAGTACGGAACGGAGAAGCAGTGCCACACGGCGCTGGTGGTGTCGCGTTGGCCGACGGGCTTTGTCTGTCCACACTGTGGGAAGACCCATCACAGCACATTTGTTCGCAATGGCTGGCAGCACTGGCAGTGCCAGGCGTGCCGGTACCAGACCACAGTCATTGCCGGGACGATCTTCCAAGCGACGAAACTGCCACTGACGCTTTGGTTCCTGGCAATGCACCTGCTGACCCAGGCGAAGAACAACGTGGCGGCCCTGGAGTTGATGCGGCATCTGGGCGTGAGCTACAAGACCGCTTGGCTGATGAAACTCAAATTGCTGCAAGTCATGACCGAACGCGAGGCTTCCCGTGTCCTCCAAGGGCGCGTCGAAATCGACGACGCCTACCTGGGTGGCGAGCGCCCTGGCAAGCGAGGACGGGGCTCGGAAAACAAGGTCTCCTTCGTCGCGGCTGTGCAAACCACCGAGGATGGCAAACCGGTTGTAGCGTGTTTCGCCCGCATCCCGTTCACCAAGGAAGCTGTTGAAGCTTGGTCCAAGAAGGCCTTGGCGTCTTCCGTCCAAGTCGTGTCCGACGGCCTGGGGTGCTTCCGGGGCGTCACCGCCAG
>JAUYFQ010000100.1 GCA_030690895.1 Sulfuricellaceae bacterium | reverse complement strand
GGGAGGAAAGCGGAGTTGTTCTGGGGTAGAATCAGTAACAGGGCGAGTACAAGTAGTCATTTTTTACGAATATGTTTTTTGATAACTCGTATTATATCAAATGCTTACTTTGTTATTCGCCCTGTTTGTGCAAAATTCGGGTTAGATCGGCCATTTCATCACCAAAGAAATTCTCCGGCCAGTTCTCGATATCACCGTACAAGTTGACTTCCAGTGGCTCCAACTCTGTTGCGCTACCAGCCCGTTTGCAGAAATAGATGGCTACATCGTCTGGGGTGATTTCGCCTTCGGCGATACGGCGTTGCAGGCGGTTTAAGAAGTGCTCGGAATGGCTTTCAACAATCAGTTGCACGTTGCGTGCTTTGCCGTCTTCGCGGGAACGAATCGCAGAAATGAACACATCGGCTAGTTCCGCCTGTACCTGCGGATGCAGATGGATTTCCGGCTGCTCCATCCAGATGGTGGAATTCGGTGGGCAGTAGAAAGCCTGAACCAAGACAGGCAATACTTGCGAAACACCGAAGCCTACATCGGTGATTTTCACCTCCGGTGCCTTGGCATGGGTTTTTACCAGAACCTCATATTCCTTTCGCCCCTCGGCCACAGGCTTCACGACAAAACTGTGAATCACGCCCAAATCCTTCAACCAGCCGGCAACAAATTCGGCAAAAGACTGCAAGGATCTTTTGGGTCCTCGATTAAGTGTTCGACCTTCATTCTGTGCTGCAAGGATAGCCGCAATGGCATTTTCACCCATCTGCCCGACCCCCTCCGGCGTATCGCCCGACCACTGATAAGTACGTTGCGGATGTTTGCGCAAGGGGCCGAGATAACTCAGGCTACCGAGCATGGTTTCTGTAGCCAGCGCGAAGTCCGTCAGAAAGCCCGCGTTCTTGAAGCGAGCCATACTGATTTCTGATACGCGATAAAACTTTTCCGGCTCTTCGAGGGGCCATTTGCGTCCGTCTGCCATCACGAATCGATAGTGCTCGGAATCAAGCGAGAATTTTCGGTTTTCACCACGCGTGAGACCCACATCGAGCACCACCCCTTCCTTGTTGGCAAGGTCGTAATGCAGCGATTGGACTTCAGGCTGCCCAGACTTGCCAGCGACAAGAGAGACATCAAGCCCCAGACGGTCGCCTTGGTAACGCTGGGAAGGCAGAAGCGGGTCGCGCACTTCCAGCGGTTTTGGCAAAGACCAACTCAGGCCGAAATCGAGCGAATTCGTAAGGTCATGCCCATGCAGGCAGTCGGAAAAAGTACCCAGATCAATCAAGGTACTGGTATCGCCCAGATGCAGGGCACGCTTGCGGTCAGTGGATAATGCTGTCTGCTTGAGCGCCAGCAGCAAATGGCCGAGACTGCTCTTACCGGCACTATTGGCGCCAAAGATGACAGTAAGCGGAGCCAGGCGGATTGAACCGGTATCTTTCCACGCCTTGAAGTTCTTCAGGTGCAATTTGGTCAGCATGAATTCTCCCTACGCTATCTTTGATTGAGGGCTTTGTCGTCCCCGCTTAGGTTTGTTTGAAGATTGGTCATTATGCTTGGTGCGGATGCGTTCCAGCAACACGCTGGCTGGTTCGTCGTTGGGGTCTTGCGGCACCAGTTCACCGCGAAAGGCTCTAGCGAGTGTGGCCGGGGTGAGTTTTTCGACCTGGGCGCGGGCGGCGGTGTAGCGGGCTTCGAGTCGGTCGGCGCATGCGAACAGTGCTTCGACGCGGCGGACGATTTCGGTTTGCTCTTCAAGTGACGGCCAAGTGACGGGGGCCGACAGAACGGTCGGCTGATTGATTTTTGGCATGTTGCCAGCGGTGCCCGTCGCGTTGTCGCGAAAATGGCGACGGACAGGTTCGCTCAGCAATAGATAGTGAAGGAACTTCGGCTTAACAAGCTCGTTTGCCTTAGCCTTCATCATCAAGTCAGGATAGATATACGTTGAAGGCGGTCCGTCAAAAACGGCACTGACGCCAACACTTTCGAGTGTATTAGCTCGTTGGATAAGAATATCGCCTGGCTGTAGCCACAGATGCGACTCCTGCGAAATCTCCTCGTCGATATATTTGAAATGCTCCCCTTTAAATCGTCCGCTTGTTGTCGCTGTCAGGGTCAATGATTTAACAGAAGTTTCGTATTCAACTGCCCGGGGCGAATACCCATTGCGTGGTTTTCCAATAAGCAGGTTGGCAAGCGTGCCTACCTGCCATACAGAGGATTGCAACGCAGCCACCTGTTCAGCCCGCCACTCCTCCGTCAACTTGCCAGAGGTGGCGGCGGCGAGGACGGACTGGCGGAAACGTTTAAGGATGGCGGGGATATGGTCGAGACGGTCGCGGCAGGCATCCACCCGACCCAGCACCGCGTTGAGTTTGTCGGCGATACGTTTTTGTTCGTTGGTAGGTGGAACAGGAATTTCAAGTTTGGCGAATCTCGCATGTGTGAGATTCATACCGCTCTCGCTCATGCCGGTCTTAATGCCATCGATTGCATCCTGTGTGACTGGTGCCCGCAACATAGCTTCAACGAATCGAGATTCGATGCCTGGCTCCATGGCGCGCATTCGGTACATCTTCCCGGAAATGATGAGCTTTGGGCGCGTTGACCGAACTAGACAAGGCACGCCACATCGAATTCTGGAGCCTGCGCATGTAAGCAGAATATCCCCATCGTGAACTTCGAGAAGGTTGCGTGGTTCTAGCGCTTCGGGCAGAAGTTTATTTTGCTCTGGCAAAAATCTCCCGTTTTGAATTGCAGTTGTTTTCAGCACTCCCCAAACGTCACTGTTGGGTGACGCGCCTTGAGCGCACTGAGGACTCCACCCTTGATGAATGATCCGTCCATCTGCCAGCGGTGCCAGCAGCTCGATAATCGAAACACATTCCCAGCCTACAGGCAGCTTGCTCACGCCTCCACCTCTGCAACGTCCTCGCCCAACTCCTCCAGTATCCCGCGCAGCTCATCCAGCGCAGCCTCCAGCTCACCCATTGCTTCCTGTGCTAGTACTGCCGGTTCCGGCAATTCACCCGCGCTGGTGTCGTTGTCATTCTTTAGCCAGGCGATGTCCAGGCTGTCGCTACGCTCGGCGATTTGTTTGCGGGTGAACTTGCGGAAACGCCCCTGCTCGCCAGTGTCTTTGCGTTTGGCCAGCGCCTTGGCTCCACCGAGAGGATCATCGCCAAAGGCGACCTCAAATTCGCTGAAATGTTCGCGGACAAGCTGAGTACGCTTGCCGTATTGCGGCATGTTGGCGCGCAGGTCGTAGACCCAGACTTCCTTGGTGTTGCCTTTGTCCTTCTCGCCACGGGTGAAGAACAGCACGTTGGTTTTCACGCCTTGCGCATAGAAGATGCCGGTGGGCAGGCGCAGGATGGTGTGCAGGTTGCACTTGTCCATCAGGTCGCGGCGGATGTCGCTGCCGACATTGCTCTCGAACAGCACATTGTCGGGCAGCACCACGGCGGCGCGGCCTCCGGGTTTGAGGCCACGGTAGATGTGCTGGAGAAAAGCAAATTGCTTGTTACTGGTGGGATAGGTGAAGTCATCGCGGCTGGGCAGGCCGCCGCCTTTTTTGGTGCCGAACGGCGGGTTGGTCAGGATCAGCGTGGCCTTGGGCAGCGCTTGGCCTTCTGGACTCAGTGTGTCGCCATAGCGGATGCCGCCGTCGATGCCGTGCAGCATCAAATTCATCAGCGCCAGGCGGTGGGTGTCTTGCACATGCTCCATGCCGTAGAAGGTGCTGCTGTGGTATTTCTTTTGCTGCGCTTCTGTCCACGAATCCGGCTTGGTGTGTTGGCGCAGGTAGTGGTTGGCCGCGATCAAAAAGCCGCCGGTTCCGGCTGCGGGATCCTGGATGGTGTCCTTCAATTCGGGTTTCATCACTGCTACCATGCTGTCGATCAGCACGCGCGGGGTGAAGTATTGGCCGGCGCCGGATTTCTTTTCATTGGCGTTTTTTTCCAGCAAACCTTCATAAAGATCGCCCAAGCCTTCCTGACGGGCGCTGTACCAATCGAGTTTGTCGATCTCGCTGACCAGCGTGGATAGCGTGGCGGGTTTCTTGATGAAGCTGCTGGCATTGGCGAAGATTTCCTGCACCAGCTTCGAGCCATGGCTGCCCAGGTGAATCAGCAATATCTTGTAGAACTCCAGCCGATCCGGTGCGGCAAGATTTTCCAGATCGCTCCAGCGATGCTCCTTGGGCAGCTGATCTTCGGTGCCGGTTTCCTTGGCCATCTTGAGGAACAGCAGGTAGGTCAGCTCGGTGACGTACTGGTGATAGGTGATGCCGTCGTCCTTGAGGACGTTGCACAGGTTCCAGAGTTTGCCGACGATGTCGTTTGTGGTCATAGGGCTTTTCTATTCCAAATTTTGTCAGGCAGCGAGCGGCCAGAGAGAGTCGTTGAAGGTTTCCAGCACTTCCTGGAGTTGGCCATCGAAAATTTTGTCCAGGCGGATGAAACCGCCGCCTTCACGCTTAAAAATGAGATCGGGTTCATCCAGTGCTTCACGATCTACCAGCTGGTTTGCCTTGGTTTGCGCGGCGATGCGTTTTAGCCAGTCGCGTTGCGGTGCTGTCCATTTACGCGATACCAGTAATCTCTGCAAGGCATGGTCGACACGCTCACTGTACGGCAGTAGTGCGTCGCCAATGGCCGCTTGACGGACATAGCCAACGATACGCGCAGCAATGTCTTGATTGGTCATCTCGCGCCATGCAGTAGCCAGATTGGCTTCACTGAAACCTGCCTTGTCCAGCGCCAGCACCAACTCGCGCAATTGCTTGCGGGTGAGTTCGCGCGGCCGGGTAAGTACTGTAATCAGGGCTGGGATGTCATTGCTGTGGCTCTTGATGAATGCAGTGAATTCCTTGAGGTAGTCCGCCGGTTTCTTGCCCTGGCCGTAACCACGCTCGACGCTGTGCAGTTTGTCTTCGTGCTCGGATATGAACAGTGGCGGTGCGCTACCTTCGCACTTGCGGTCAAGGATTTCGCCAAGGTCCGGGTTCTGAGTGAACCAGGCGGCTACGTCAGACAGTGGCATGGCACGCAACTTCTGAATGAATGCATCGGGTGACATGCCGGCTTTGATTTCGAAATCTTGTGCGGATTTTTCGCTCAGGTGGCGCTTCTTGCGTTGCAGCTTGGCAAGGAATTGATCGCGCACCAGGTCACGTGATTCGTCGTCTGTTACCGTGGCGAGTTCATTCGCCAACTGGCTGAAGCTAATCTTGGGGTTAACCACCACGGGTTGCATGGCGGTCATATTTTGTAGGGCTTCGAAGATCTGTACTGCATCGAAGACGCGAAAGGCCTCCTTCTCGATCTCGTCACACAGGCGCGTGGCACGGCCGAGCATCTGGTCAAACAAGATGCGGCTATTCACCCGACGCAAAAAAACGAGGTTGCAAATTTCGGGGACGTCCACGCCAGTGGTGAGTAGATCAACCGTGACGGCGACATTCGGGTTGCGTTCGTTTTTATAACGCCGGATGAGCTGCAAGGGTTTATCTGCCGCACCGGTGATCTTGATCACGGCATCGTCATCCACAATGCCGTACTGCTCCTCGAATGCCTTTTTAAGCAAGTCCACCACCATATCGGCGTGGGCGTCGTTGGCGCAGAAAATCAAGGTTTTACGGCGGGAAGCCGGGTCAAGCTCTTTGGCGAGATACTGACACACCACGCGGTTGAACGGTTCTGTGATGACCTTACGGTTGAAGTCTTCGACCTCCAGATTGATTTCGTCGGGGGCTTTGTACAGGTCAATCTGGTTACGGCGTGCATCGTAGACTTTGACGTCTTCACCTACTTTCCAGTTGATTCCGTTTTGGGAAAGCTCGGTCTTGATTTCGGCGCGTGTCAAGATAGTTGTCGCCTCGTTCATGCAGCCAACGGCTGAATATGGTTATCCGCCAAATGCGTTTTTATGATGGAGTCGCGTTCGGGGTTAAGCGTCACGGCGCCGATGGGCGCCCAATTTCGAGTGTCG
>JAUYFQ010000099.1 GCA_030690895.1 Sulfuricellaceae bacterium | reverse complement strand
TCGGTCAGATGCGCGGCGGTCTCGACCATGCGCCGCGTGTTGCAGGAGGGGCAGACGCCGCGCCCTTTACAGGAAAAGGCGATGAGGAAGTCGTGACCGCACTCGTCGCAGTGGGCGCGGGCGAAGCCGTGAGCGAGGATGCCGCATTCGAGATAGCGGCGAAATGCGCGCTCGATATAGGCGGGCGGCGACTCATCGATTTGCCAGGCTGAGTGTTCCAGCCAAGTTTCCAAATGCGCTTGGACGGTGCGATACCATAGCGTCTGTTCGGGATGGCGGCGCTGATAGCGCTGAGTGCCTGGCGTGGCACGTTTGACAGTTGCATCCATGGGGCACCCCATTCTGGGCGGGTAGCCGGTGCGCGCACCAAAGAATGGTGGCCGCCGCTGTGGTCAGCGTATGTGTCTTGTTGACGGGGGTTGAGTGTAGCATAGCAATGGAACGAACGTTCCATTTGAGGGCGGAAAATGCGGCGCGGGCTTTTATAGGGTTTGCCATGCCCCACCTAGTGGGGCATAATAAGCCCCATGAAAGCGAAACTGTTACGCAGAATTCTTGAAGCTTACGGGCGCGGCAGGATCGAAGGCGTGATCTGGGAAGTGCAGGAACCGGTTCCGCCGTCGGAACATCGCGTCAAGTATCGTCTTGTCTATGTGCGCGATGGTGTGCGCGTGCTCGGCTATGACAACGAGCGCGGCAAGGGCGACCACAAACATGAGTATGGCTCTGAACTGCCCTATGAATTCAAGGATGTGCCGACATTGATCCGCGATTTTCTGCAAGATCTGAAGGAGATGGAACCATGAATGTGCTGGAGGTGAAAGTCGGCGAGCCTGTCGAAAATAGCTTGGCGGGTTTTGGCGAGGCGCTGCAATCGGCTATGGAGGGGCAATCGGTGGATCCATATTGTGGCATTGGCTTTGAAACGATGGCTCAGTTCGTGGCGATCTTTACGCCCAAGCGCTGGGAGCTGGTCGAGTCGTTAAAATCAGCGGGACCACTGAGCATCTACGCACTCGCCAAGCGGTTGAATCGCCACTACCGCAACGTTCACAAGGACGTGACTGCGCTCATGGCGTGGACGGTGATAGAGAAGGACGAGCACGGCTTGGTGTTCGTGCCTTGGGACGAAATTGATGTGCGCTGGCCGCTTATGCGGCAAGCTGCATAAGGCAATTCCTGCATTTTGTCGCTCGCCTCAAACCGTTCCCGCCAGTCAAGGGCTCGGCCATCAGCCAAACGCCACCTTCTCCACATCCCGGTAATGACGGGCAAAATGAACAGTCACGCCTTCCCGGATATGCGCCGGCAGTTCGTCGAAATCACGGCGGTTGGCTTCCGGCATGATCAGTTCCATGATCTTGATGCGCCGGGCGGCGATGACTTTTTCCTTGACCCCGCCGATGGGCAGCACTTCGCCCGTCAGCGTCAGTTCGCCAGTCATGGCCAGTGGGCGGTTGATTTTTTGGTTGCGCGCCAGGGAAAGCAGCGAGGTGGCCAGGGTGATGCCAGCGCTGGGGCCGTCCTTGGGCGTAGCGCCTTCCGGCAGGTGAAGGTGGATGAAGGCTTCATCAAAAAAGGCCGGATCCCCTTTCAGTTCCTTGAGGTGTGAAATGACATAGCTGTAGGCAATTTCTGCCGATTCCTTCATCACGTCGCCCAACTGGCCGGTGAGCTTGAAGCCTCGACTGCGGTTATGGACGCGCGTGCCTTCGATGGAAAGCGTGGTGCCGCCCATGGCCGTCCAGGCCAGGCCGGTGACAATCCCGATCCCGCTCATGGGTTTTTCTTTCATGAACAGTGGCTTGCCCAGCCAGTCCTCGACCTGATCGACGCCGATGCGGGAGACGTTTTCGCCGTTCATGTATTTCACCACAGCCTTGCGCACCAGGCGCCCCAGCTTCTTGTCCAGGCCGCGCACCCCGGATTCGCGGGCGTAACCGTCGATCACATGGCGCAGGGCGGCATCGCTGATATTCAGCTCGCCGCGTTTCATGCCGACTTTATCGAGCTGCTTGGGCCACAGATGATGTTTGGCAATGGCGACTTTTTCAGCCGTGATGTAACCGGCCAGACGGATGATTTCCATGCGATCCAGCAGGGGGCCGGGAATGGTGTCGAGCTGGTTGGCGGTGCAGACGAACAGCACTTTGGAAAGGTCGAAGCGCACATCCAGGTAATGATCGAGAAAATCGCTGTTCTGCTCGGGGTCGAGCACTTCCAGCAGGGCTGAAGCCGGGTCGCCCTGATAGGATGCACCGATCTTGTCGATCTCATCCAGCATGATGACTGGGTTCTGGGTCTCGCACTCCTTGATGGACTGCACGAATTTTCCCGGCATGGCGCCGATATAGGTACGCCTATGCCCCTTGATCTCGGCCTCGTCACGCATTCCGCCAAGGGAAAAACGATAAAACTTGCGCCCCAGCGCATCGGCGATGGAACGTCCGACCGAGGTCTTGCCCACACCGGGCGGCCCCACCAGCAGCAGGATGGAACCGGCGATTTCGCCCTTGAGCGCACCCACCGCGAGAAACTCGATGATGCGTTCCTTCACATCGTCCAGACCGTCGTGATCGCGATCCAGAACTTTGCGCGCGCGCTTGAGGTCGAGCTTGTCCTTGGAGTACTTGCCCCAGGGCAACTGGGTCAGCCAGTCCAGATAATTGCGCGTTACTGCATATTCGGGCGAACCGGTTTCCAGCATGGAGAGCTTCTGCATCTCCTCGTCTACACGCTTCTGTGCGCCTTTGGTCAGCTTCAATTTGGCCAGGCGATCCTGGAAACGGTCGATCTCGGCGGTCTTGTCGTCCTTGGCCAGCCCCAGTTCTTTCTGAATCGCCTTGAGTTGCTCGCGCAGGAAGAACTCCCGCTGCTGTTTGTTCATCTTGTCGTCAACCTGCTCGCGAATCTGCGATTGCAGTCGGGCCACGTCCAGCTCTTTCTTGATCAGCACCAGTACTTTTTCCATGCGGCGTCTGAGATTCAGCGCTTCGAGGACTTCCTGCAGCTTGTCCTTGGTGGCCGTGGTCAGGGACGCGGCAAAATCGGTCAGCAGGGAAGGCTCGTTGGGGCTGAAGCGGTTGAGAAAGAACTTGAGCTCCTCGCTATATAGCGGGTTCAGCGGCAACAATTCCTTGATCGAATTGATGATCGCCATGGCGTAGGCTTTCACCTCGTTGCTGTTGGCGCCCCGGCTGTCATTGACGTATTCCACCTGAACCAGATACGGCGCCTTCTCCGAGAGCCATTTCACGATGCGAAAGCGCTTCTGTCCCTCGGCGATAAACTGAATTTTTCCGTCCGATTTGACTGGGTGGTGCATCCGGACAGCCGTGCCGATCGGGTGAAAATCCAGGTGATTGATGTCATCCGCGCTGTTGGGGCGAATCAGCACCATGCCGACCATATGCTGCTCGGTCTCACCGATTTTCTCAACGCTTGCCAGCCAGGGCTCCATATTCATCAGCAGCGGCAGGGTCTGGGCGGGGAAAAATGGGCGCTCGGTCAGGGGTAGCAAATACAGGGTGTCCGGCATGGCCTGGACAACAGGCAGTGTCATTTCGGCATCGGCAGAAGCCGCTGTCTCGGACTCAAGCACTTCGCCTTCTATGGGTTCACGATCATCTGGCATGTTTTTTCCTTTTTGGGCTGATCCTAAAGTCTGATTTAACCACGGGGCACACGGGGAGCGCGGGGGAAAACAAAACCTTTGCTTTGCCTTCCCCGTGCCCCCCGTGGTTAAACCGCTTTTTCCAGAACAACCTGAAAGCTGGTGCCGCAATATCCGCAATTCAAGACTCCAGGCTCTATCGCGTACAATGGAACCCATGAAAAAAATATGCAATTTCATCCTGCTAGGCTTTGGCCTGGGCGTGTGGCAGCTATCGATGGGATTCCAGCTCCCCGCTGTGGATCGCCAATCTGCGCTGCTCCAGGCCAGCGGCACCATTGAACTTGCCTTCACGCCCGGCGACCAGGCTGACCGGATTATCATCAAAGCCATCGAGGCTGCCCGGAAACAGGTGCTGGTACAAACATTCAGTTTTACCCACAAGGGCATTGCACTCGCCTTGATCGATGCGCACAAACGAGGCATCGATGTCCAACTGGTTTCCGACCGGGACCAGATCGAACGCATGGAACGCAGCCAGATCCCGGCGCTCGCCAATGCGGGGGTTCTGGTTCTGGTGGACAGCGAACACGACAGCGCGCACAACAAGATCATCATTATCGATGGCCAATCGGCACAGGCTGTCGTGGTGACAGGGTCATTCAATTTCACCCATGCTGCGCAATTCAGAAATGCCGAAAATCTGCTGGTGTTTCGCGGCAATCCGCAATTGACACTGGCCTACCTCGACAATTGGCGCCTGCACCGCAAACACGCTCAACCATTTGAAACCAGAAAATAGCCATGCAAAAAAACAGCGAAGTCGGAAAACTGCTCAACGAAGTCCTGATGGAATTCAAAACCGAGCATTTCGTGCTGCAACTGGCCGTCATCGCGTTCAGCATCTTCCTCGCCTGGCTCGCCACGCGTAAATTCCGCAACCTGCAAGGCGAATCTCAGGGCGCGATGAAAGTTGGGCTGGGAAGCATCAACCGGGTTATCTTCCCGCTTACGGCCATGTTATTCACTTTTGCCGCGCGGGAAATTTTCCGCCACTGGGGACACATTTCCCTATTCAATATCGCCTTTCCCTTGTTGGCCTCGCTCGCCCTGGTGCGACTGGCGGTCTACATGTTGCGACTGATCTTCTCCCCCAGCGGCTGGCTGAAAACTTTTGAGCGCTACATCGCCATCTCGATCTGGACTGGCGTCGCCTTATATATCATCGGCTTGTTGCCGGAAGTCATTGCCGTCCTCGAATCCATCACATTCTCCGTCAGCAAGAGCAAAATTTCACTTTTTGACCTGTTGTCCGGCCTGCTGTCCATTGTGGTCACCCTGCTGCTTTCCGTTAGCATCGCATCGGCGCTCGAGCGTCGCCTGATGGCGTCCGAACAGGTGGACATGAGCCTGCGGGTGGTTTTTTCCAAACTAATCCATGCCCTGTTCGTACTGATAGGCGTAATCGTCGCGCTGACGCTGGCGGGTATCGACATCACAGTCCTGTCGGTATTCGGCGGCGCGCTCGGTGTCGGCCTGGGACTGGGGCTCAAAACCATCGCCAGCAATTATTTGAGCGGCTTCATCATCCTGCTGGATCGCTCCATCCGCATTGGCGACATGGTGACGATAGACAACCGCTTCGGGTCGATTGCCTCGATTACCTCGCGCTACGTCGTGGTCAAGGGGCAGGATGGCACGGAAGCCGTCATCCCCAACGACACCCTGATCAATTCGACGGTGCTGAATCACTCCTATACCAACCACGAAATCCGCATTTCCATCCCGATCCAGATCAGCTACGACAACTCGCCGGAACAGGCCATGGAGATCATGCTCGGCGTAGCCAGAAGCATGCAGCGCGTGTTGATTACCCCCGAACCCAATGTTTTCCTGAAGAATTTCGGCGAAAACGGCATCGACCTCGAACTTTACATCTGGATACGCGACCCGGAAGAAGGCCAGTTGAACCTGCGATCAGAGATCAACCTGGCCATCTGGAAACAGTTCAAAGAGGCAAGTATAGAAATACCTTATCCACAACGAGTTATCAAAATGATTGAAGAAAATCGGCCAACTTCCGATAAAAAATGAAATATAATCACTCGCTAATATGGCTAATCCAATACTCAGCGTAGTACCACCTGGCAGCGAATCTATCGACCACATCGAGCAGTATTGCTTGATGGCCTGGCTGGACACCGCACACGACGCGGTTTTCCTTCTCGATGGCGAAATGAAGCTCCAAATGGCAAACCAGACCCTGGTCAGCTGGACCAGCGAGCATGATTTCCCCAAGGGACACTCCATACTCCCCACCCTGCTGGGCTTATCCGAAAGCATCGAACTTTTCGTGCGGCAGTTCAAAGCCACCATGGCAGGTGGCCCGGCGCGCTTTGAATGTTTGATCCGGCCAGAGCACTGCCTGCCACGCTGGGTTGAGTTTTCCCTGAACCGTGTGCCCGCCTCCCTCTCTCCTAACTCTCTCCCAATGGGCGAGAGGGACGCAGGCTCGCTGCGCGAGTTTCGTTTTAGCCATGAAATCAAGATTATCGGCATCGCCCGGGACATTACGCAGCACAAAAATGAAGTCATGCAACTCAGGCATCACTCGACACGCGACGAGTTGACCAGCCTTCTGAACCGGCGCGCATTCACCCGCCGACTGACGGAAATCGTCAATGCGAGACAGGGCGAACACGCCTTGCTGTTCATCGATCTGGATCGCTTCAAGGTCATCAATGACAGTTGCGGCCACCAGGCAGGCGACCGATTGCTGGTACAAGCCAGCCAGAATATTCAATCTGTCCTTGCGGCACAAAATATTCTGGCGCGTATCGATGGTGACGAGTTTGCCGTACTGCTGCAAAACTGCGATCAGCAAGAAGCGCAACAAACCGCAGCAGCCATCCGCGATGCGGTGTCGACCAGTTGCTTCCGCTGCGATGACAAACAGTTTGAAATCGGCACCAGCATCGGCATCGCCCTCATCAAGCCCGACCAGGATGGCACGGACTGCAGCCTCAGTGCCGCCGACTCGGCCTGCCAGATCGCAAAAAAGAAGGGCCGCAACATCATCCAGATGTATGTCGGCAGCACCGAATGCAGCCAGTTGACGCGGGAAACTGCCTGGGTTTCGCGCATCACCAAGGCCTTCGAGGACGACCGCTTCCGTCTGTTCTATCAAAATATTCTGCCGATCAGTTCGGAATATGGCTGCTTCGACCACCGGGAGATTCTGCTGCGCATGGTGGACGAAAACGGCCAACAGGTCGAACCGGGCGAATTTATCCCTTCCGCCGAGAAATACCACCTGATGCCTCTGATCGACCGCTGGGTGGTGCGCACCATGTTCTCGAACAATGCCGAAAACTGGCGCAAGAATCATGAAATACTGAAGACCAGCGGGGAAAAACACGCCTCCCTTTGCTGCATCAATCTCTCCGGCGCCAGCCTCAATGACGAGCTTTTCCCTGACTTTCTCCGCGACCAGATCGCGATGCACCAGATCCCCCCGCAAGCCGTCTGCTTTGAAATCACCGAAACTGTCGCTATCAATAACCTCGAACGCGTCAGCGCCCTGATCCACGAACTCAAAGCACTGGGATTTCTGTTCGCTCTGGATGATTTTGGCAGCGGGATGTCTTCATTTGCCTACCTCAAATCCCTGCCAGTCGATTTCCTGAAAATCGATGGCTCGCTGGTACTAGGCATCGCTGACAGCAAAACAGACTTCTGCATGGTGGAAGCCATCAACAAGATCGCCCAGGAAATGGGCATCAAGACCATCGCGGAATTCGTGAAAAACCGGCTCATCATTGATAAATTGCAGGACATCGGCGTGAACTACGCGCAGGGGTTCGGCATTCATCAACCAGAGTTTCTGTACTAGAAAAACATCAACCGCCCAAGAGATTGTCTCCTGAAGCTGGGGCGATTCAGTCAGCGCATGCTTGCTACCTGCCAGTAAGCCTGATGGCGCCTTACGCTGTCGGCTCTATCCACCACGACTTCGATCAGGTGAGCGCCACCTCGCGTTGCTGCGGCCAAGGTATCGAAAAATGGCCGAACATCATCCACACGACAGTAATTCACTCCAGCCATAGCCGCAGCGTGAGAAAAGTCGGTATTCTGCGGCGTAAGCCAGCCCTGCTCGAACTCCTCCAGCCCGGCCTGAGGCAGGTACTCGAAGATCCCGCCGCCACCGTTATTGATGACCACCAGCACGATATCCAGCTTGCTGGCGAGCACCAGTGCATTGAGGTCATGAAATAAGGCCAGGTCGCCCAGCAGCGCGATGCTTGCCCGCCCGCTCCCGGCAGCGATGCCCAGCGCAGTCGAGAGATTACCGTCTATGCCGCTGGCGCCACGATTGCAGAAAATGTGCAGATGCTTGCGGCCCTTCCCCGAAAAAGCATCCAGATCCCGGATCGCCATGGAATTGCCGCTGAACAGATTGCCACCCTCGGGTAGCGAATCCAGAATCGCACGCACCACGACGGCTTCCAGCGGCGGCTTGGCCTCCGCCAATTCAGCCGCGTCATGTTCTGCCTCTTCAAATCGTTTCAGCCATTCAGCCGGTGCAGCCACATCAAGATGATGGCTCAGTCCCTGGCACAGCGCCGTAGCACTCGCCCGGACAACCTGGCTGGCACGGTGTTGCGGATCAAGCCAGCGGCCACCAGCATCGACCAGATAAAGCGGCGTATCAGCCAGACCATCGAGGTAGGTCTGCAAGGGCTTGGAAACCGGCATGGCGCCAAAACGCATTATCCAGTCAGGGCGCGGCATTGCAGCAGCGCGCAGAAAAGTGTCGTAACGTACCATGATCGCCGCGCCGACATGCGCGCCAAAACGCAGGCCGGATAGCGGGTCAGCCAGAACCGGGCAGCCAATTTGTGTCGCCAGCGCGGTCAGCGCCGCCGCAAAACCCACATCCTGCTCGCCCTCACCACACACGATCAGTCCACACTTGCCCGCCAAAGCTTGCGCCAGGCGCTTTGTCTCCGAGTCAGCCAATTGCATGACGGGGTACACAGTCTCACAAACCGGCGCTGAGGGATAAATCGACTGTGTCCCCACTTCCACCAGCGGTTCGCGCAGCGGCACATTGATATGCACCGGCCCGGCCAGCGGCCAGCGGCTTTGATCGACCGCACGCGCTACCAGATGCTGCAGCCAGACCAGCATGGACGGACTGGCATCGGCGGCTGGCAAGGCATGAAAAGCGCGGCCATGCGCGCCAAAAAAATGATTCTGGTCCATGGTCTGGTTCGCGCCGCAAGCCTGTAACTCGGGCGGACGGTCGGCGCTCAGCAGAATCAGCGGCACGGCGCCCAGATTCGCCTCGACCACCGCTGGAAACCAGTTGGCCAGCGCCGAACCGGACGTGCAGACCAGCGTCACGGGACGGCGGGATGACTTGGCAAGCCCAAGCGCAAAGAAACCGGCGCTGCGCTCGTCCACCACGACATGGGTTTTGATCCCTGCATGGCGCAGACAGGCCAGCGCCAATGGCGTCGAGCGGGAACCCGGTGAGATGACAGCCTGGCTGACACCGGATGCCGCCAGCGCGTCGATCAACGTCCACGCCCAGAGGGTATTGGCTTGAGCTGCATTCATCGCCACGATCTTCTCCTCACTCCTAACCAATCATCACAGCGCGCGCAAGACCGGCATCATCTTGGCCTCGGTTTCTTCCCACTCCCGGCGCGCGTCGGAGCCGGTCACGATGCCTGCACCGGCATACAGTTCAGCCTGCTTGCCGTGCAGGTGAGCGCAGCGCAGGGCCACCGCGAACTCACCGTTCCCCCGCGCGTCCAGCCAGCCGACGCCACCTGTGTACCATCCTGGGCGTTGCTCTTCACGCGACGCCAGCCAGGTTTGTGCGGCTTGGCATGGGTAGCCGCCGATGGCGGGTGTGGGATGAAGGCGCGGCAACAGGTCGAATAATGTCAGCCCTCGCTTCGCGCGCCCCCGCAGGAGGCTGCGAATATGGTGCAAATGGCCCACTTTCTGAATTTTTGGCGCATCCGGCACTTCCAGGTTCAAGCATAGCGGGCGCAGGGTTTCGGTCAGCGCCTGGACAACCAGGCGGTGTTCGCGGCCATTCTTGACATCGGTCAGCAGGTCCGTTTCACCTTCCCATGAGGTGCCAGCCAGAGCATCGCAATCGATCTCGCCCTCATGCCAGCGCACCAGCATTTCCGGACTGGCGCCCAGAAATACGCCCGACTGTGCCGTCTCCACCGCAAACTGGGTACACCCGGCATATTGTTCCGACAACTTGTGCATCACCCGGGCGGGATCAAAATCCTGCTCGCCGGTCAGACGCAGACATCGGGTCAGGACAACTTTATCCAGCAGACCGGCATGAATGTCTTCCACCGCCGCCTGAACCCGGCTCTGCCAGCGAATCCAGTCCGGTGTGGATGCGCCGGGCATGCTTCCCTCTCTCCGTGCTCTCTCCCAGTGGGAGAGAGGGACGTGGTCTCGCTGCGCGAGTTTCACGTTATCAGCACCAGCAGAAGCGTTTTCCAGTTGTTTCAGTAGCGTCTCCAGGCTAGCCATTCGGGCAGACACATCCCATTTACCGGCAAAATTGATGGTCAAGGCGCAACAATCCCCGGATCGACGCAGCAGCACTTCCGGTACGCTCAGGCGCGTGGCTGGCAGGTAGCCACCGCCCTGGTGCGCATAGGAAAAGCCACCCAATGCCAATGGCTGGAACCCGGTCTTGTCTGGGTCCAGATGCCGCCAGTGGCGACGCCAGTCACGAACGCCATTCCCCAGATTGTTCCAGCGATCCGGGCCGGAAAATTCGAGACTGGCGGCTGTTCCAACACCGAGCAGCGCCAGCCGATCTGCCGGCCTAGCCCAGTAAAACACGCCCGGCAGGCGACCGGGGAAGAACACGTTGAATAATTCCGGCGTCACCAGCGTCACGCTCAGCAGGCTCTCGCCCGGCTTGGCCGCACTCAGGCTATGGGCCAATCTGGTTTCAAGTTGCCGCAGAAAAACGGGGATATCGAGCCGGAAGCGTTGCAACATTTAACGTAAAACAACGCGAAGTGTTACCCTCTTCCCCCTCTCCCTCCGGGGGAGGGCAGGGGTGGGGGAAACTGTCATGGCGAGTTTCATAATTTGGGGTGACATATTTGCCATGGCAGTTAGCCTGAATTTTGCACAAACAGGGCGAATAACAAAGTAAGCATTTGATATAATACGAGTTATCAAAAAACATATTCGTAAAAAATGACTACTTGTACTCGCCCTGATGCCAATTCTACCCCAGAACAACTCCGCTTTCCTCC